>CAZPUY010000084.1:0-2520 GCA_964589905.1 Candidatus Woesearchaeota archaeon | reverse complement strand
TATAACAGCCCGGCGGACGTGCTTGGTTATGGCGGCAGCGCGGGCGGGGGCAAAACGGAGCTAATTCTTGGGCTGGCGTTTACTCGGCACCAGCGCAGCGTTATATATCGATTGCACTACCGGGACTTTAGCGGGGCCATTCGGCGGGGAAACGAAATCGCGGCGGGGACGGCGTCATATATTTCCGGCGGTAAAAAGTGCTGGGAGTTGCCGGGCGGGAAATTTATTGAATTGAGGGCCGTTCAATATATCAAGGACATTGAAAAGTTTCAAGGCAATCCGTGCGACCTGATTGCCATTGATGAGGCGCAGCAATTTAAGCAGAATTGGTATCACCATCTTACCGGCTGGCTGCGCTCCGAAGACCCGGCCCAGCGCACGCGGGTTGTGCTGGCCTTCAACCCGCCCACTTCGGCAGACGGCGAGTGGATTGTGCGCTATTTCGGCCCCTGGTTGAACGAGGAACACCCGGACTATCCCACCCCGCCCGGCGATCTGTTGTGGTATATCCGGGTGGGTGACGAAGATGTCCGGGTCGAAAATGGCGATCCGGTAGACATCGACGGCGAGCGACACTATCCGCAAAGCCGGACGTTTATTCCGGCGCGCGTTACCGACAATCCATATTATGGCGAGGAATATATTGCACAGCTTCAATCGTTGCCGGAACCACTGCGGTCTCAGTTGCTCTATGGCGATTTTGCGCTGGAGGCCACCGACGATCCCTGGCAGGTGATACCAACCGCCTGGATAGCAGCAGCGCAGCGGCGGTGGACAGAACAAAAAAAGCCGCTGGTCGAACTGCGCGCCTATGGCGTCGACGTGGCGCGCGGCGGGAAGGATAATACCGTTATTCAAAAGCTATACGGGACCTGGTTCGACGAGCCGGTCAAGATTCCTGGGCGGCAGACGCCCGACGGACAAAGTACGGCGCGGGAAGTCCTTGCGGCGTTAGGCAACGAAAATGCGCCGGGCGCAATTGACGTAATCGGGATCGGCTCATCGGCCTATGACCAGCTAAAGGACATGGCGGGCATCAATATTGATCCGGTCAACTTCGGGGAAGGTTCGCCAAAAGTGTTCGGCGCTCCGACAACCGACAGGAGCGGAAAGTTTCAGTTTCTCAACATGCGGGCGTATTGCTACTGGAAACTACGCGAGGCGCTTGACCCGGAGAGCGGGGAGGATGTTGCCTTGCCGCCGGGCCGCGACGTAAGAGTAGAGTTGATGGCCCCACGCTATCAGTTGACCGGCGGCAAGATCAAGGTGGAACCGAAAGACAACATCAAAGAGCGGATAGGGCGGTCGCCAGATATAGCAGACGGAATCGCGCTGGCGTGGTACATTGCCATCCAACCGGTATTAGTCCCAGGGCGGAATATGAATGGTTAATCAACAACAATATAATTTTATTCAGCGAGCGGTACTCAAGGCCGCCGAAGTCGTGGGCGTCAAAGCAGCATATACTTCGGTGGCCGGTGCGTATTATGGCGGGATGTACGGCGGAATGATTGGCCGCAATCAAGATTTAACTATGACGAAGTACGGCGCGGCGCTGGCCTATATCTGGATTGAGCCGTGCCATTCGTCAATCAACCTGCGTTCCGATGTCGTGGGGCGAATGCCCTGGCGGTTGGTCAGCAAGGACGGCGGCAATGAGATTTGTTCCAGCGCCGACCGGGATACCAATCACCCCCTCGCCCGCGCGATCTTCTCTGTTCGCCGCCAGTTCAGCGATGGCCTGTTCAAGCTATGGCAGGCATCGCTCGATACGTTTGGCGACATGACAATCGAGTATGTTGCCAACCTGCACGGCTATATCACCGGACTGCGGCCCCTCAACTCTTTGGGCGTCGAAATAGACGAACGCGCCGGACGGCTGACTGGCTACCGGTATCAGGGCGCGGGCGATGGGCGGGTTCATTATACTCCCCAGGAGGTTGTCTATGATAAACTGTTCAACCCACAAGACGACCTGCGCGGCCACTCCCCGACTTTTACCGCCATTCAAAAAGCCAACGTTGAACTGAATGTCAACCGAACCTGGAACGCATTTTTCAGGAATGGTGCGCGCCCGGATATGCTCGTGCAGCCCGAAGCAGGCATTTTCAGCCCGCGCGACATGGATATTCTTGAGCAGTCCTGGCGCAATACTTTCAAGGGAACATCGAATGCGGGAACGGCGGGAATACTGCCGATACATACCCAGATCGACACCTTCGACCCGCCCGACCTCGAACACAATATCGTTTTATCAGACAGCGTGGCGGACAAGATTTACCGCGTCTATCGCGTGCCGTCGTCCCTGACCGGTGGGGTGGCCGACAGCGCATATCAAGCCAACGTCGACACGGTTATGGCAAATTTCGTAAACATCGCTATCCGCCCATCATGTGAGAATATCCAGGATGTTGTCAACGGGCAGATCGTTCCCCGGTTCAAGTGGAGCATTCCGTACCGGTTCGAGTTCGTCCTTGACGACTACGAACAGATCGGGGACGCGCAAAAGAACAAGGTCGA
>CAZPUY010000083.1:0-2528 GCA_964589905.1 Candidatus Woesearchaeota archaeon | reverse complement strand
TCAAAGAGGCGGCGGCATTTCAGCAGCCCTTCCACGCCCCGCGCTGGCCGCTGGCAGTCGAGCGGGCTAACTGGTGGTTTGACGAGTTTGAAACGAGGTTCATAGATCGAGTGGTTGAAAATTTCGACGAGTTTGTCAAAACGGTAGCGACAAGGCGGTCAATGCGATGACGGCAACCTACGCAACGCGGGAACAGGTGCGCGATCAGGCTAAGGCAGCGGCGTCAGATACGAGCGAGGATTCACGCGTAGACGAGGCGCGTATCTGGGCTACCGCCATGATAGACGAGGCCAAAGATTACGAATGGTTCCCGCGCAAAAAAACCTACCATATCAGAATTGACGACCCGCACTATTTTGACCGCTGGCAGGGATTGCTCTACCTCCCTACCCCGCTGCTCGAGGTCGGAACGATTACCGAAGCGGACGGCTCGGCACTGACCGAGTGGGATGGCGTTCGGTCAACTTATGATGATGCCGATTTTTTGCCGGAGCCGTTTAACGAAACACCGTACACCACACTGCAACGGCTGAATGGCGGGAATGTCATCGGCTGGGGCGGATCAGGCGGCAATATCGTTACGCTGGCCGATTGTTTCTGGGGCTTCCACCGCGATTGGGCGAACGCCTGGACGACAAGCGGGGACAGCCTGGCAGCGGCCTACACCGCCGGGGAGGGGCAAATAACCGTCAGTGATGCCGACGGTGCGAACGCCTATCAATACAGCCCGCGCTTTTCGCCCGGCAACCTACTTAAAATCGGGGCGGTTTATTTCGCGGTTCTTGGCGTCAATACAACGACCAATGTGTTGGCCGTCGATGCCGGGGTACGGGGGACAACCGACGCCAGTCTTGACCTGGGCACGGCGATCTACGCCTTCCAGCCGGAGCGCCCTATCGAGCGGGCCTGTGCGCGCCTGGCGCTGTTCTACCTGAAACACTACGGGCAGTTCAGCAATTTCGTCGTCAATTCGCTTGAGGGAACCAAGACCGCTTTCCCCGACGAATTCCCAACCGACGTTAGCGCAGCCCTGGCGCGGTACCCGGAGCTGCGGAGAATGCGCGGGATATGAGCGAATTTTACGAGGACATTCAGGCGGCGCGGGACAGAATAACGGCCATGTTCGAGGCGGTTATTGGCGACCTGCAAGTGTATCCCGATCCGCAGCGGAATTATCCATATAGCAATTTGTACGTCAATTACGCGCTGTCACAACTCCCCGCCCCGCAAACCGCCAGCCTGGGGGCAGACAAGTTCCGGCACACCGTCACCCTTCGCGCGCGGTTGACGGCGGGCACATCGACCGATGGCTATGAGGGTACGCTGGCCTCGGCTGTCCAGTATGAACACATCCCAAAAATCCTGTCCTACTTCTACGCACGCCGTAACCTGAAATATGCGGCGGGGCAGGCGGGGATCAGCCATTACAACCCGGAAGAATTCCAGATGGCGTCGAGCGGGCTGATTGTCTGGTCGAATGACGAAGACGGCGCGGCCCCATTCATGGGGGCGGACTTCACAATCACGCTGGCGTTCGAATATAACTACAGACCGGAGGTTGGATGAAAATATACGGCAGAGTTTTGGGGAATAACGAGGCAGAATACCCGGATGTTTCGGCAGTCACCTATCGCGTGCTGAACAAGTCCGGCGTAGTGACCGAGCGCATCCCCGATAGCCCCTATTTCGTTCAGTACGAGAGCAGCATGGCGCACACGATAACCCGCGCCATGCGGGAAGCATGGCGAGAATTCGCCCGGAGTATCGGGCAGACGGAGGACGAAGAATTTGAATTGATTGAGGAATTGCAGAACATCGACATCGATCTAGAGGATGTCGATAGTTATATTGACGAACTGATGAATGATGAAATCGAGGCTATAGAGGAGGATTAACTATGGCAACAGATGTAACTAATTTTGACTCTGCCGGTATTGCAGAGGCGTGGTATTCGTTCAAAGACGCCAGCAATATCTATGCGATTGGCGACGCGCTGACCCTTGCCGCCGGATCATCGGCGGGCTGCGGGAAGCTGGAACTAATCGAAACCTTCGCCCTGTCCCCGCAGGCCCCGCGCATCGTGACCACAACCGGTAACGACGGGCCGGGGCATACCTTCATTTTCCCGCCCACCGAAAACCCGTCCGGCACCGTTACGCTGGGCGCGTTCAATGGGTCGTTCTATGCCCTGCAACAGGGTATGAACGTCTACAATGATGGCGACTACTATGTAACCGCCATTCAGCCCGACGACGCAGAACTCAAGAACATGGTGCTGATTCTGAACTCTCAGGCGAAGTCCTGGGATAGTTCGTCCGACGGCGCGCCGGGCTACATGGTGACTATCTACTGCGATACCAACATCTACCCCCAGGACTCAACGCAGCTTTCGAACGCGACCCCGACCCAGTTCCAGCACGTCGCCATCGCCAACAAAAATGGCTATTGGCCGACCGGTCGGGCGTTCAGCGCGTCGAACGAGGGAACCGACAAGGCGGTTGGCGTCCGGTTCTACAGTCCATACAAAG
>CAZPUY010000082.1:0-2558 GCA_964589905.1 Candidatus Woesearchaeota archaeon | reverse complement strand
GGAGTTACAACATCTGTGCCCGGAGCAGAAAATCCTGAACCGCCTGCCTGAACAGTAATAACTTCTGTAGAAGAAACTCCAAACTGCGAAGTCACTGCAACTTTTAATCCGCTTCCTAAACTAATAAGAGAAATAACAGCAGCAATTCCTATGCAGATTCCCAATAAAGTCAGCCAGCTCCTGATTCCTTTTCTGTATAAATTTCTCAGTGCGAATACAAAATAATTCATTTAATCCCCTTCCCACTTTCCAACTTTTTTAAGACTTTTACTGCCTCTTTTTGTTATCTTTTGAATTTTTCCGTCTTTAAGCCAATAAACAATGTTTGCATATTCCTTAGCAAGTTCAGGAGAATGCGTAACCATTACAATAGTTTTTCCTTCCTTATTCAAACCTTTTAAAACATCCATAACTCTTTCTCCTGTTTTGCTGTCAAGATTTCCTGTGGGTTCATCTGCCAAAATAACTTCAGGATTATTTGCCAATGCTCTTGCAATTGCAACTCTTTGCTGTTGCCCTCCTGAAATCTGATTTGGATAATGGTCTGCCCTGTCAGTCAGTTCCATCTTTTCCATAATTTTCTTAACCTGCTCTTCTCTTTCTTCAATAGAAGTTCCCTGAAGAGACATAGGAAGTGCTATATTTTCTTTCACAGTTAAAGTAGGAATAAGATTAAACTGCTGAAAAATAAATCCAATATTTTTCCCTCGAATCTGTGCAAGGTCTGATTCATAAAGAGATGAAATATCATGCCCGTCAAGAAAAATATGTCCTTTGGTTGGAGTATCTAAACTTCCAATAAGATGCATTGAAGTGCTCTTTCCAGAACCAGAAGGCCCCATAACCGCGACAAAATCTCCTTTGTTTATAGAAATATTAATACCGTCAACTGCCTTTACAATAGTCGTTCCCATGTGATAATATTTTGAAACATTATCAAGATGGATAATAATTTTATCTTCTTTCTTCATAACAAAAAATATAAGATATAATTAATAAATGTTCTCATCAACAAGTTTTAAAAACTCAAATTTCAATTAATCCTTATGCCATTCAAGGTAAACATATCAGAAAAATCAGGAAAAACTTATCATTTGGAATTAGAAAGCGAAGAACTTATTGGAAAAGAACTTCATGATAAAATTGAAGGAAAAGACATAAACTCTGAACTTTCAGGTTATGAATTTGAAATAACAGGAGCAAGTGATAATGCAGGCTTTACTTCAATGAAAAATGTCGAGGGAGCAGGATTAAAAAAAGTTTTACTTAGTTACGGAAAAGGTATGCACAAACGCCCGAGAAGAGAAGGAAAAAAGAAAATCTCAAATCCAAAACCCAAGGGATTAAGATTAAGAAAAACTGTTCGGGGAAAAGTAATTTCTCCTGCAATTGTCCAGATTAATCTTAAAATTTTAAAAGAAGGAAATAAAAAACTTTCAGAAGTTTATCCCGAACAAAATCAGCCAAAAGAAAAACCTGCAGAAAAAGAAGAAGTTAAAACAGAAGAAAAGAGTTGATAATTTTATGAGATTAGAGAGATATGTATTAGTTGATGAAATAAATGCTGAACCAATCAGAACAAATTTTTTTAACAAAATAGAAAAAAAGATTAAGAAACAAAAAGATTATAAGAATGGACCTTATTTTTCAATATTATCCCATTCCCTTACAAGAGCAAATGAAATATTTCTAACAATTGAACAAAACAGGGAAGTTGTAACAGATTCTAAAATTTATTTTCTTGAATATAAAGACGAGACTGTTGCATTGGCAGTTCAAAGGAGAAATGAATCAAATAAAACAGAATTATTATTGATAGATTATTCTAATCTAAAAGAGTAAAAGAAAGAGTAATTATCTTTCTAATCCAAACTCTTAAAAACTAATTCTTCAATCTATTTTCATGACTAAACAGGAAAATTTACCGGAAATTAATGTGGGAGTTGTCGGACATATTGACCACGGAAAAACAACTTTATTAGCCAAGCTCACAGGCAAATTTCCTGACACGCATTCAGAAGAACTGAAAAGAGGAATAACAATAAAACTCGGCTACGCCGATATGACAATTTACAAGAATGGAAATAATTACAACAATAAGAAAGAAGGAAATCCTGTAAGATATGTCAGTTTTATTGACGCTCCCGGACACGAAATGCTTATGGCAACCATGCTTTCAGGAGCAGCAATTATCGACGCTGCAATTCTGGTTATCGCTGCAAACGAAGGAATAAAACCGCAGACAAAAGAACACTTCATTGCACTTCAGGCAAAAAAAATCAAAAACATAATAATAGTCCAGAATAAAATAGATTTGGTTACAAAAGAACAGGCATTAAAAAATTATAAAGACATAAAAAATTTTGTTAAAGGAACAATCGCAGAAAATGCTCCGATAATTCCTGTCTCTGCCCAGCAGGAAATAAATATCAATAAATTAATAAATTAGTTATTGTATTATGCTTAGTATATAGGATGAGGGTTAAGAAGAATTATACCAAATAATAAAAAACATGAGAATAATGGACACAAACCAAACCATTCAAAGAATTATTACA
>CAZPUY010000081.1:0-2588 GCA_964589905.1 Candidatus Woesearchaeota archaeon | reverse complement strand
AACAACTTGACGATCCGCGCGGTATGAAAAGTCATTTTGATAATGTGATGAGATAATGCCCGAAACCATTAAACAACGACTAATCAATCTCGGTATCGAGGTTGACCAACAAAAAATACAACGGGCGCAGCGCATTCTCAAGGGACTGGAAAGCGACGTTCAAAATCTGAACGCCGTTGAGTCTCGCTCCGCCAGTGCATCAAAGCTGGCCGCCGACGGTCTGGGGGAAATGGGGGCCGAGGCCGCCGCATCGGTGCGCGATGTCAAGAGGCGCATTGATTCGCTTGAGGAAGAAATCGATCTAACCGTCCGGTTGGGCGATGCGCTGGACAAGGAAAAGCGCGCGCGCGAGGGAGCATCGAAGGCGCGCAACGATGAACAAAAATCGGCCTTTCAGCTTGCCGACGAATACAACTCTGAGCTGCGGCGCAAGGCCGGGGCGCTGGGCGATGTCGATACTGCATTACAGGCTATTGGTGGCGCATCGGGCATTCAGGGGGCGCGGCTGGCGGGCGAGGTGTTCGCCGTTGCCGAGGCCATCCCCCAGCTTGTCGGATCGCTCAAGGCGATGCCTGCCGCGATTTCGGCTACCGTCTCTGGGCTAGTCGGGGCGGAAGTGGCGTTCTCGACTATTGCCCTGACCTTGCTCCCCATTGCAGCGTCGGTAGCGGCGGTGGCGCTGGCATTCAAGAAATTCCAGAAAGACCTCGAAGAACAAAAGGCAACCCTCAATTCCGCGCTTGATGCCCAGCGCAGCTATTTTGAGTTAATCCAATCGGGTACCAGCGGCGAAATCCGGGACGCGCGGGACGCAGAAATCGAGCGCCAGCAGGCGATCAGAGATACGATTGCAGCACAGCAGGAAGTGTTTGACGGGCTGTCGCAAATAGAAAAATTGTCCCCGGCTGGAAAGGCGCTCAAGGACAACATCAAGGAACTGACCGAGGAGTTGAGCGGGGCAGAATTCCAGATCAACGCCTACAACCAGGCCCTCGCCAGCCAGCAGGTCATTGCCCGCGATGCGGCCCAGGCCCAAACCGAGGCGCTTGGGCGCACGATTACAACCCTCGACGAAATGACCCGGCGCCGATTGCAGGCCGAGGAACTCGGCTTGTCGTCTACCCGCGAATCAATCGACGCCCGGATTGCCGCCTATCAGCGCGAGAGCGCGGCGATAGACGAACAGATCGCGCAGCTTCAACCACTGAGTGAAACGAGCGCCGAGGCCAGCGATGAAATCCAACGGCTTGTCGACCGGCAGCACACACTCGCAATGGAAACCGCCGCGCTGAATGAGGTGACGATCCCGCTGATTGCCCAGCGCGAGGCAGAGGCCGCCGTTTTGGAGCGGCAGACGCACCTTGACGAGCGGCGCAAAGAGATGCTTGAAAAGACCGCCGCCATCGAACAATCGCGACTTGCTTACCTGCAAGACCTGAGCGACGCCGAGGAAGAGATCGGAGAAAATCGCAAGGCGCTGCTCGACCAGTTCGAGGAAAAGATCGGTGACGTTGGAATAAAGCTGGCGCAGTCTATATCTGGCCTTGCCCGCGATATGCTGCGCGAAAACGAAAAGGCTGCCCGGAAGCTGGGCGATGAAATTGCGGCGGCCAATCGGGAATTGGCGGATAGCGAGCAGGATATGCGCTCCGAATCGCTGTCGAAAATCAAAGACCTCTACGAGCGCCACCAGCGCGAAATCATCTCTATTCAAAACACTGCCCAAAATAGCATCCTGGACGCCCAGCTTGACCGCGATGCCCGCGCACTTGGGGCGGCCACCCGTGAGCGCGACCAGCGCATTAAAGAAACCGACACGCAACTCGAAGAGGAAACAAAACAAGAAAAAGACGCCCTCGAACAGCAAATCAAAGAGGCGCGTCGGGCGAATGAAATTAAAATCCGCGATCTGAAAACCAGCTTCCAACAGGAGCGGCGGGAGCGGCTGATTGCCAACCGGCAAAAACTCGACGATCTTCGGCAGGCGGCCAAAGCGGAATTGCAACTGCTCTATAACCAGCGCACCGAGCAGATCGTCGCTCTCGAAAAACAGGGGCGAGACGAGGCGCGCCTGCGAGACGAACAGTATGCAGAGCAACTCCGGCGACTGGGGGCGCACAATATTCAATTGAGCCAGATCAACAAAGAGGGGCTGACCGCCGTTTCGAAGCAGTGGGCAGAATTCTATCGCAGCATGGCAAAGCAGCTTGCCGGGACGACGGAGAGAACCTGGAAGGGAGATAGCGCAGGGTGGTCGGTTGGCGAGTTTGCATCGGGCGGGACGGTTCCGCGCTCTGGGCTGGCGATGGTCGGCGAGCGCGGGCGCGAGTTGGCGCTGATGCCTGGCGGCGCACGGGTATTTAACAATTCGCAAACAGAGCGGCTGCTTGGCTTGTTGGGGGCGGGCGGGATTACGGTATCGGCTCCGGTGACCATCAACACGAACGCCACCGACGCACCGGGCGTAATGCGCGAAATCGAGGCGCGGTTCCCGGCACTGCTTGAACGGGCCATAGAGGGGGCACTGGCATGACGCAGGTTTTGATTGCGAACGGGCACGACAATACCGCCAGCCTGTCGGCGTTTAG
>CAZPUY010000080.1:0-2590 GCA_964589905.1 Candidatus Woesearchaeota archaeon | reverse complement strand
GCCAGTTAGTAAAACTTGATGATGAAATGATAAAAGAGAGCAAGGAACTTCTTGAGGCAATGGGAATTGCAGTTGTTCAGGCACCCGGCGAAGGAGAAGCAGAGGCGGCTTATTTATCCAAAATCAAGGAAGGAATTTTCGCGACTTCAAGCCAGGATTATGACAGTCTGCTTTTTGGAGCACCAAAACTTATAAGAAATTTAACTTTGGCAAGAAAAAGAAAAACAATAAGCGGATGGGCTGAAGTTAAGCCGGAATTGATTGAACTTGACAAAGTTTTGAATTTATTGGAGATAAATATTGACCAGCTTATTTGCCTTGGAATTTTGATAGGAACTGATTACAATCCTAAAGGAATTCCTGGAATAGGACAAAAAAGAGCATTGCAAATAGTTAAGAAGCATAAACAGCCAATTCTTATTTTTGAAAGCATGAAAGAGCAAATGATGAGCCTGCCTGAAGAGGATAAATTTGACTGGAGGGAAATTTTTGAATTATTCCACAAACCAAAAGTTTCCAACACTTTTTTCAAATTTGGGAAAATCAATGAAAAGAAAATAAGGGAAATTCTCGTAGAAGAACATGATTTTTCTGATGAAAGAGTGCAAAAAAAACTTGAAAGATTAAGAGAAATAACAGAAAAAAACAAACAGAAAAACCTGGATAAATGGTTTTAACTTTATCTTCTAATAATGATATCTCCTTTTTTCTTTTTAGATGCCAGAAGAAACAATCCCACTATAAGAAGAGCCCCTCCGATTATAGCCAGAACCAATCCTTCATAAGCAAAAAAACTTAACCCAATTAATAATGCTCCGAAGACGAGCAGTGAACCACTCTTTAATTTTATTATTAAGAAAATTACTCCACCAATTATTATGAAAGGGATTATTGCCATTAATATATCTCCTGATAATCCTATATCATAAAAAAATCCTTCAAAATCAAAACCTGTTTTGTTTATTCCGTAAATTATAAGAAATGAAATTACTGCAGAAATTACTCCGGAGATTGTTGTGTTGTTTTTGAATATTGATTTGGATAACGAGAAAAAAATGACTGCGAATGAAATTATAAATATTGCAGATAATACGACCATTGATTGGTCTAATTGGTCAAGCAGGTCGCTGAAACTTCCCTGAGCACTTACAAAACTAAGTGATATTACCAAAAGAAATATGAACAATGTCTCTTTTTTCATTACTAATATAAAGAAATCTTTTTTATAAATTTTGGGGTGACAGATAATATTTAATAGTTATATTATTTCTTATTTTTATGCACGAAATTAGGTCTTTTGATGTTTTGGGAAATGTTGCTATTGTTAGATTTTCCAGAGATACAGGGATTAAGAATAAAAAAAAATTTGCCAATAAAATTTTGAAAGAAAACAAATCAATTAAAACTGTTCTTGAAAAAAAAGATAAAGTGAAAGGAAGGCTTAGGAAATTATCGACTGTATTTATTGCCGGTGAAAATGCAAAGGAAGTTTTATACAGAGAGAACAATTGTGTTTTTAGATTCAATACAGACAAGACTTATTTTTCTCCCCGGTTAAGCAATGAGAGGAAAGAGATTGCTTCAAGGATAAAAAAGGGAGATGTTGTTTTGGTTATGTTTGCCGGAGTTGCTCCATATAGTGTTGTAATTGCCAAGAATTCAAAAGCGAAAAAAGTTTTTTCTAATGAGATAAATCGGGAAGCAAACAAATATGCTGAAATGAATATTAAAATGAATAAAGTCAGGGATAAAGTTGAATTAGTTTCAGGAGATATAAAGAGAATTGCCCAAAAAATTAAACAGAAATTTGATGTTATAGTTATGCCGCGTCCTCAGTTAAAAGACACTTTTTTGGAAGATGCATTTAAATTAAGCAAGAAAGGAACAAGGATTTATTATTATGATTTTTGCAAAACTGATGAAATTGATTCTATTATTGAGAAAATAAAAAATGAAGCAAAAAAATCCAGGAAGAAGATAAAGATTCTTAATATGAAAAGGGCAGGGGAACTTGCACCCTATAAAATAAGATTGAGAGTTGATTTTCAGGTTTTATAATTTGTTAAAACTCATAAATAGTAACAAATAGAAATATTTATAAATTCCTTTCTTTAACTGATTTTATGACAGATTTAGAATCGGTATGCAATGATTTTTATAATGGGTTTGCAGGTTTGCCCAGAACAGACCCTCAAGTGTTTACTTATTGGTGGGGGGGTTCTAGTTATAATCTCCTTAAGGAAAAGAGTAATAAATCGAGAAAAGAAATGTGGGATAATTTGTCAGCTAAATATTATTCTCCATATCAACCACTTGCACTTTCAGATAGTCGTATTAAAATAAAATATAGGAATACTTTTTTTCATAGCTATGCTGAAATGGAAATAACTGATGAAAACAATAATCATATAAAAGCAATTGCTTATACCCCCTGGTATTCTGCTATATATCGTGCTTTTTTTGCAAAAGATTTGGTTATTACTAAGATAAAAAAAAATTATACTCCTCTTAGCAAAAAATTAAAAAAAAACTATGATTCCTTTGCTTCAGGTGTAAGAGAAAATTATCCTCTCTTTGCTGCACAAATAAA
>CAZPUY010000079.1:0-2704 GCA_964589905.1 Candidatus Woesearchaeota archaeon | reverse complement strand
AAGCGCATACAGCATACTCTGAGCATGAAAAAGCTGTTGAATATATTGAGAAATTAAACAGGCCATATCAATATTTAAATTTAAGCACATCAAGAAAAGATGAAATAGCAAAAAGTATTCTAAAAAAAGATAATATAAATAATGGATTAATTTGTTCTTTAGGAACAGTAGAACCATGTATGAGTTATAAAATATTTAAAAATAAAAGTAATAAAAAACTGGAATTGGAAAAGATCCAAAGGAAATGTCTGCATTATTACCATTACTATGACCACCCAGCATTTGGGCTTATGAGTATCAGATTGCAAACATGGTTTCCCTTTGATATTCAAATCTGTATAAATGGCAGAGAATTTTTAAAAAAACAGTTAGATAAAAAGAGTATAAAGTATAACAAACTGGAAAATTGTTTTACCCAAATTGATAATATTGATCTGGCGAATAAACTCATGCAGGAACAATTAAGTCTAAATTATCCGGATGTATTTAATGACTTAATATATTCTATAAATCCTTTTTTTAAAAATAATTTATCTAACCAATCATACTATTGGACAATTCATCAATCAGAATGGGCAACGGATGTAATGTTTAATGATGTGGTTGAACTTCAAAAAATATATCCTCGTCTTGTTCAAGGGGCAATGTGCAGCTTTTCAAGTAATGATGTAATGAGATTTCTAGGGAAAAAAATGCATGGAAATTATAAAGGTGAAGTTATAACAGATTTTAAAAATAGACCCGAAGGAATTAGAATTAAGCATTCATTAGGTAAAAACTCTATTAAAATGTATGATAAAAAGGGCATTACTAAGAGTTGAAACTACAATAAATGATCCTTCTATTTTTAAGGTCTATAGACAAAGCCAAAACAGTGATAATGACAACTATAATTGGAAACCATTGAGGAAGAATGTTGCCGATATAAAGAGAAGAAGTGATGTCTGTAATGCATAGAATGAACGTTATTTAAACTCTTTATCAAGCCTTGATACAAATCAACCATTAAATAAATTGGTTGATGATATTTGCAGACCTGCGAAATTGAATGAAAAAAGAATCAGGGCAATAAGGCCATGGGATAGTGAAGATATGCTTCTTTTAAAAAGTATAAATCAAGGTGAGTTTAATATTAATGGATTTAGAAATAAAGATTTAAGGCAAGATTTATATCCTGAGAATATTTTGAATGATGATAATTTTGAAAAAAAGATATCAGCTAAAACTTCTCGAAAGTTAAGATTATTAAGAGCGCATGGAATTATTTCTAAAGTTAATAAAACTCACAGGTATATTTTAACTGATAAAGGGAAAAAAGTGATTTCCGCTGTTTTACAATATCAGAATATTACTTTAGAGCAATTAAATCAAATTGCCGCCTGATTTTCTTGGTGAAAAAACAAGAATCTTGGGCGTTATAGTATATGAAGCTCGTGATAGAGAGATTAACTGTATCCTTTAAAAAATATGGGGGGAAATAGAAAAACCACTTGCCATAAGATTTAAAAATTTGTATAAATTTTCATGTCTGATAAAAACAAGGATTTTATTCTAGAAAAAATCAGTAAAGAAGTCTTTTCTATAAAAGACCCTCAAATTAAAATAATAATACAGGTATTGTTTAATATAATAGAGAATCAGTCTCAAACTATCCATGATTTACAGCAAGAAAACCAAAAACTTAGGGATGAAAATAATCGGCTAAAAGGCGAACAGGGTAAACCTGAGCCTCAAATCAAATACAAAAACAAAAGAAAAAAATATTTCATCTGAAAAAGAAAGAAATAGAAATAATAAAAATGCGAAGAAAAAGAGACACAAAAAGAAAAATTTTAAAATCACTCGAAAAGAACGATGTAATGTGAAGAAAAATGAACTGCCTTTAGATGCAGAATCTAAAGGAACCGTTTCTCATATAGTTCAAGATATAAAATTTGAAGTGGAAAACATAGAATTAGTAAGAGAAAAATATTATTCAAAGTCGACAAATAAAACCTACTTAGGTCAATTGCCGGCTGGATATGAAGGAAGATATGGTTCTGGAATAAAAACATTGTGTTTGATATTAAAAAATGACTGCAATGTGAGCGAACCTAATATATTAAAGCTTTTAAATACAATCGGTATTGATATATCAGCGGGAACAATATCAAATATTTTGATAAAACAGAAAGAAGATTTTCATAAAGAGAAAAGCGATATTGTAAGAGCGGGGCTTGAAGCATCAGATTATCAACAAACAGACCATTCATATACGAGAGTAAATGGATCAAATTGGTATACTCAAATACTTTGCAATTCTTTTTATACAGCTTTTTTTACGGTTGAGCGTAAAACCAGATTATCTGTTTTAGAGGTTTTATTAACAGGTGAAGAAAACAGTGGCGATGGATTAAAATATAAATTAAATGACGAAACCATTTCAATATTAAAAAAACTCAAAATAAACAAAGGAAATATAAATCAAATAATGCGCATGCTATCAGAAAGGATATTCACCAAAGAAGAGATGGAAGAGTATTTAATGACTCGTATTACTGCCTTGAAATCCCAAACTAAAAATAAAATAATAACAGCCTGTGCTATATCTGCTTACCATTCACAGGAGTTCTACCCGATAATAAAAACGTTAGTATGTGACGATGCGCCTGAATTTAAATTCCTATAATTAACTATCAGCTATGCTGATATGTTAGGAAAGGTT
>CAZPUY010000078.1:0-2705 GCA_964589905.1 Candidatus Woesearchaeota archaeon | reverse complement strand
TGTCAATGATCGGTATTATGGAGCCACCCATGATCGGGGTTATGGAGCCAGTTGAAAGTGGCCGAAAGTGGGTCTCAACAAATGGCCAAATTAGCGTATTTCACCCCCCTTCACAAGTGCAGATTTTGGTGTTTTGAAAGTGGCGGATTTTTGGATTTTTGACATAGGTCTTGGGGCACGGAAGCTTTTGCCTTCGAGGACGACCGTGTAGGCGCCATGGCGAAGCCGGTCAATGGTTGCTGACCCCAGGAGTTTGTTCGGGAACGCGTCTGTCCATTCTGGAATATCCAGATTGGAGGTGACGATGGTGCTTTTTCTCTCATAGCGTTCTGAGACGACGTCGTGGAAATCTTCATCCTGTGATGCCTTGAGGGGTTTGAGTCCGAAGTCGTCGATAATGAGGAGGTCGACGCCGGCAAATTTTGAAAACTGCCTTTCAAAGGAGTTGGTTGCCCTTGCAGCATTGAGCTGTCCGAGCATCTTGCTTTGAGTGGTGAAGAGGACGTTATACCCGTTCCGGACAGCACAGTGACCCAGGGCCTGGGCGATGTGGCTTTTTCCGGTTCCGCAGGGACCGACAATAAAGACACAGACCTTCTCGTTTATGAACCGGCAGCTTGCCAAATCCACGATCAGGCCCTGGTTGATGTTGGGGTTGAAAGAGAAATCGAACTCCTCCAGGGTTTTCTGATTTCTGAAGTTGGCCCTTCGAAAGGCCAATGCCAATTTTTTCTGTGTTCGTCGGGCGATTTCATCCTGGACGATGGTGGCCAGGAAATCGGTGTAAGAAAGCTTTTCCTCAATGGCCTGACGGTTTCGGCTTTCGAGGGAATCGAGGATTCCCGAGAGGCGGAGCTGTTTGAGCATGGGAATGAGTTCAGGCATGGGATTCATAATGGATCTCCTTTCTTAGCGAAGGTCTGAGACTTGGCGCAGGAAGCGGCCTGAGCCTGTATATGGGGATGCCAACGTCTCGTCTGATTTTTCAAAAAGGTTCAATTGATCGAGTCCTTTCTTGAGGATGGTCTTTATCGCGCGGTACCTGATATTGTCGAAAAACAGGGCGCGTTGGCAGGCGGATTCCAGTCGGATGGGGCCATATTTTTTACCCAAACCGATGATGCCCTGAGCTGCCCTTAGATTGTCGAGAACGCGATCTGAAAAGAGGGTTTGGATCACCTGGTGACAGGCTGAGCCGATCTCTTGGGCCTGCTTGAGGCACCATTGAGGGTCCTGCATTTTGTAGGCGAGGGCCTCTGGAGGGAGGTGGTCATCCACGGTGGATCGATCTCCCGGCTTATAAAGTCTGGGATGCACAGCCACCATCTCCAGATCCCGGAACAGCTTGACGGTATTGTCTGTGGCCTTGAGCCAGAGATGCTGATGGACCAGGTGAAACGGTACTGAATAATAGGCTTTTTCAAATTGTACATGGCAGTTGCCATGAACCTTTACCTGGGTCCATGTGGCCAGTTGGGGCACTACGTCGGGAAGGGGTCGAAGAAATGGTTTTTCGGTTTCAATGAACAGGGTCAGAGGCCGTTGGCGGGTGGTGCCGTGGATGCGATTGCCGGCCACTTCCAGGACCCAGTGTTTGAGTTGCTCATTGGCATCAGACAGTGAACGGAACTCCCTCAGTGGCATGAAGTTCTTCTTGACATATTTGACGCCGGACTCTACCCGCCCCTTCTTTTTGGGGTCCCTGGGCGGACACGGGGAGATGATAAAACCGTAGCCCTCGGCACACGTTGCATAGGAACGTTGAACGGCCGGGTCGTGGTAACAGGCTCTTGTGATGGCGCACTTGGGATTGTCAATGATGAGCTTTTCGGGGACGCCGCCAAAGAACTCGAAGGCCCTGCGGTGACAGGCCAGCCAAGTATCCACGCGCTGATTGGTAACGATCTCAGCGTACTGATGCCGGCTGAAACAAAGGGTCACGACAAAGAACCATGTCTTGATCACTTCCCCGGTAAAAACGTCGATGATTTGGGGGCCGGAACCGAAGTCCACCTGTGCGGCCTCGCCTGGAGCAAAATCCAGGATGGTGGTGACCTCGGGGTGAGTTTCTTTGTATTGGGCAAGAAAGCGCCTGACGCTGGAGTAACTTCCCTCAAAACCATGTTTGTGAACGAGGGCCTGGTAGATGGTGGTTCCCTGAATGCCGTCTTTCACCCATTGAGTCACTTCATCGGCGTAGGGTTCAACCAGTGATACTTGCAGGCGGTCCTCTTTACGCCCTTGCATGACACTGACAAGGTCTGCCGAGTCTGGCAGCGGTGTTTCAGGATCAAGCCAGCCATGCTCTAAGGCCAGTTGACGGAATTGTGCGGACTTTTTACGTCCCATGAGCCCGGATCGGGCGATGGACCGGTCGGTGTCACCCGACCGCATACGGGACAGAACGTGACGATACTGGTGCATCTCGAACCTCCTAAAGGACATAAGGCCACCTCCTGGAATTAAAGTTTTCCAGGAGGATAGCTCAGTTCATAAGGAATGTCCGAGACCCACGTTACGGCCGGATCAACTTATACGAAGAGGATATCAGGGTAGTGGCGCCATAACTCCGATCATGAGATGGCTCCATAACCCCGATCACAGAATGGCTCCATGGTGCGATCACGGGGTGGCGCCATAACCCCGATCTTCAAGTGGCTCCATAGTGCGATCATGGAATGGCTCCATGGTGGCGATCATTAACA
>CAZPUY010000077.1:0-2718 GCA_964589905.1 Candidatus Woesearchaeota archaeon | reverse complement strand
TCAATATTCAATTCTCACCCTTCCGAAAGCCACGCAAGATCCCTCTCCGTGGTGGCAATCTCACCGGGTTCCCCCCGCTCGTCAGCGAGTTTTGTCACGGTGAGCCACACCTCCACGGTCCTCCCGTCCTTGGCCATCCGCCGGGTCTTGAACGAGTTGACGTCTTTCCCCTCCTTTATCCTTCTGATCATATCCATGGCCTCTTTTCGATTCTCTTGAGGGACGATTTCGAGGATGTTCATCTTCAGGGCCTCGGTCTCGCTGTAGCCGTACATCCTCTCCGCACCCCGGTTCCAGGCAAGGATACGACCCTCAAGGTCATGGACCATGATGGCGTCGTTTGAATCCCGGATCACCGTCGCCAGCCGGCGTTCCTTTTTGACGCTCTCTTTGAAGGTCATGACCACGCCATCGATCACGTTTTGAACGGTCCGGTAAGGGGTAATTCTCATGGCATACCATGCGCCATCCCGGGTCAGGACCTCTTTTTCCCTGAGGGCAAGGTCTCTGAGCACGGCCTCTGCATACCCGACGATGTCCACATCATCCATTATCTTGGATACAATATCCCCGATGGGCCGGCCGATATCGGTCTGAATCAGATTGAAAAGCCGGGTCGCATGAGAGGTGAAGCGCTTAATGCGAAAATCACTGTCCAAGAAGATCGTCGGGATATCGATGCTGTCGAGCAGGTTTTTCATGTCGTCATTGGCTGTTGTCAGTTCTTCCACCTTCTCCCGCAGTTCCGTATTGACCGTGGTCAATTCCTCGTTGAGCGACTGCTGTTCCTCTTTGGAGGTCTCTAATTCTTCATTGGTGCTCTGCAGCTCTTCGTTGGTGGACTGGAATTCTTCGTTGGTGGATTTAAGCTCTTCATTGGAGGTCTCCAACTCTTCGATGGTCGTCTGAAGGCTCTCCTTCGTGTGCTGGAGTTCCTTCTCCAGTTCATCGATCTTGAGATTATGCTCTTTTCCGGCGGCCCCCTTCTTCTTGGGTAATGCTTCTTCCAGAGGCTGGGCCGCGTCCTCAAAGGTCACCATCATCAATCCGGGCACAGTCTCAGGGAAATTCAATGGCCGGACCAACAGGTTAACCGTCTGGATATCGCCATTGGTCACCACCTTCAACCCCTTGAACACCACCTCCATATGCTGTATCCCGGCCCGGCGGACCGCCGCAGGGAGTTCCAGCCTGAGCCCCTTGCGGGCCATCTCGTAGATGTTCAGTTTGGGCTCGCCCGGGGCCGGTTCAAGGTATCTTCCGGTCCGGCCATGGATATGGAGGATATCGCCTCTGTTGTTGATAATCACGCTGGGCGGGGCATAACGGTCCAGCAAGGCCTTTTCAGCAACCTGGGGCAGATTGGCCTCAGCAGGTTTTTTTTCTTCTGCCCGGTACACCCCGTCCATGGGAGAAGGGGCCGGGAACTGAACCCGGCCGGCCGGGGCGGAGAGCCCTCCCTTTCGCCCGAAGATCTTCCATTTTCTGTCGATCGGTGTGAAAAGGTCGGTGAATCCCCCAATGGTCTCAGACGAACCTAAAAAAAGAACCCCCTCAGGCCTCAGGCTGTAATGAAAGATGGGGAGCAGCTTTTTCTGCAGCTTGTCCTCCAGGTAAATCAGGAGATTTCTGCAGCAGATCAGATCCAGCTTGGTAAAGGGCGGGTCTCTGATGATGTCCTGGGGGGCGAAGACCAGCATCTCCCGGATGTCTTTGTTAATCCGGTAGGTATTATCCCCTTCAGTAAAGAAGCGTTTCAGACGCCGGGGACTCACATCTGTGGAGATGCTCGCCGGGTAAAGGCCGGACCGGGCCACATCGATGGCCGAACTGTCGATGTCCGTGGCAAAGATCTGAATCCCATAATGTCGCTTGAACCTCTCTGTGCACTCCCTCAGGATGATGGCGATGGAGTAGGCCTCTTCCCCGCTGGAGCACCCCGGCACCCATGCACGAATGACATGATCATCGGGCTTGTCATTGAGCACCCGGGGCAACGCCTTCTCCTCCAGGGTCTCAAAGGCCTCTGTGTCTCTGAAAAAATTGGTCACGCCGATCAGGAGTTCCTTGAAGAGGGTTTCCACTTCAAGGGGGGTCTCTTCCAGATACCGGACATAGGTGGAGAGGTTATCAATCTGGTGGACACTCATCCGCCTCTCGAGGCGACGGTAGATGGTATTCAGCTTATAGCCGGAAAAGTCATGCCCGGTTTGGCTGCGGAGCAGGATGAATATCTTCTGTAGTGCATCAGGGGCCTTAGCATCAACAAACGTGACCTTCAGGGGAATTTTCTTGCTGGCATGGGCGACATAGGCCATCAACTGCCCAGGCATCTTTTCCGGGGGCAGGACATAGTCTACCAGATCGGTGTCAATGGCGCTCCTCGGCATGCTGTCATATTTGGCAGATTCAGGCGCCTGCACCATGGCCATCCCGAGTTCCCCCTTGATGGCCCGCAACCCGAGTGTGCCGTCCGTCCCCATCCCCGAAAGGATGACGCAGATCGCATTGTCCCCCTGATCTTCCGCCAACGACCTGAAAAAGTAATCAATAGGCATCCGGGCGCCCGGACCTTTGACCGGTTGCATAAGCTGGAGGGTCCTGTTCAGGATGGCCAGCTTATGGTTGGGGGGGACGATGTACACAGTGTCCTGTTTCACCTCGGTCCCATCCGTGACCTGGATCACCTTCATCTTCGAAGATTTCTGGATCAGTTCG
>CAZPUY010000076.1:0-2759 GCA_964589905.1 Candidatus Woesearchaeota archaeon | reverse complement strand
AATCTTGAAGGTGCTCCTAAAAAAATAGAAGTCAATCCGATGCTTGGAATGCATGGAATTAGGTATGGAATAAAAAATCCTGATATATTGAAGGCAGAGTTAAAAGCCATGAAAAGAGTTGCGAATTCAGAGAAAAAAATAGGTATTATGATGCCTCAGATTATTTCTGTTGAAGAGGTTCAGAAAGTCAAAGAATTTCTTAAGGAAATTAATTTTACCAATGCTAAAGTTGGAATTATGGTTGAAACTCCTGCTGCTGTTCAGTTGATAAAAGAATTTATTGAAGAAGGGATAGATTTTATTTCATTCGGAACAAACGACTTAACGCAATATATCCTCGCTGTTGACAGGGGAAATGAACAGGTTCAGCATCTTTACAATGAAATGCATCCTGCTATTTTGTACCAGCTTGAATTTGTCATAAGAATCTGCAAAAGGCATAATGTTGAGACTAGCATCTGCGGGCAGGCTGGAAGCCAAAAAGAAATGGTAAAATTCTTAGTGGAAAAAGGAATCAACAGCATTAGTGTGAATGCAGATATGGCAAAAGAGATTTCAGATTATATTGCGGGAATTGAAAAGGAAAGAGGAGAAGAACCAAGGCAATATGAACCAAAAGAAAAAGAAGAGTTTGTCAAACCACAGAAAGTAATTCCGGAAGAAGAAATATCTCCTGTGATAAACAAAACAGAAAAATAACAAAATTTTATAAATAAAAAAACCCTGAATATCTTATGGTTAAAAGAGATGGTGCTGAAAAAAAACATGTAAAGCATAGTTCCCCAAAAAAAGAAAAAAATATTCAGGTTGATAAAATTCTCGTGGAGAATTTTGTTTCTCTTCAAAAAGTTATGACTACACTCGCTGTGAAATTTGATAATCTTTCAGGTCAGATTTCAAAACTTTTAGAATTGTTTGAAATATCTGCAAAAACTCTCGCTGAAAAAGATTATTCCAATAAAGAAGATGATAAGAAAATTGAAGGAAAATTGGATGCTCTTCTTGAACATAATAAAATTATTGCGAAAGGAATAGCACTTCTTCATGAGAAAGGAATGCCCGAAGAACATGAAGTTGTAATAATGCCCCGGCAACAGATTGCACAACCGATTCAGCCTGCTCCAATAAGAAAACAAATGCCTTTGGGGCAAAATATGCCGAGAATGCCTATGCAAAATATGCAGATAAGAGAACAAGGAAGATATGCAACACCATCTCAGGAATCTTCTAAAATAAAATACACTAAAGAGGAATGAAAGAAACATTTTCAAATGATTTCAAAAAATTCTTTCTCCTGAAATTTACAGAAGAATTAATCAAGCATTCTGAAAAAAAGGATATAACAAATCTTTTGAAAATAATCAGGTTAAAGGAAGAAGAGAGAAAGGAAAAATTTTTTCATTTGAAAGAAGAATTTGCTCCAAAGGTTGAAAGGACTATAAGCATGAGAAAAATTTCTCTTCCTGTTAACAAACCTGCGAGAAGAATGTTGAGAGTCAAAGAAACTGCAAAACCTTCATTGTTTATATCAGAACCCAAATTGCCTGAACATCTTGCATATCTGAAACCTATGCCCACAGCAGGAATAGAGATAGATTTGTCTAAATTAAATCCTTTGATAAAAGACCCTGCTGTAAGTATAATTGAAGTTAATCCTGATGAAAAAGTTCTTGTTACCGGAACCATGGGAACAAAACCAACAGGCATAATCCTGAATAAAGAAGATATAAACAGAGTTATTAACAAATTTTCTGAAATTTCCAAAATACCTGTTACAGAAGGAGTTTACAAAGTTGTTGCAGGAAATCTTATCCTTTCAGCAATTATTTCAGATGTTATAGGTTCAAAATTTGTCATAAAGAAAATGGCATATCCTATGAGACAACAATATCAGCCACAAAATATAATTCCGCAAAATAACCTAAGATAATTCAACAGGTTCAGCAACACTTTTATTCTCAGAAAGTTCTTTAATTATATCTCTAACCCATTTAATTTTGTCATTTTCCATTTGCATTTTTAATGTTTCATTGTTTAAATTTGAATCATAAGAATATTCTATGTTGTATTTTCCGAACTCATATTCGATAATATATCTCCCCTTGAATAATTCTGATTTTATTTTTTCTATGGATGTGTTTCCTAATTTTTCTATAAGAAATGCATTTTCTTCTTCAGTAAGAGGTTCAAGATAAAAATTATTAGTCAGGTTAGTATAATTTGTTTCATTTGTTTGGTTGGCAATAATGTCTGATTCAATTTCAGAATAATTTGTGCTGATTAAAACCTGATTATCCTGAAAAATTATTTTAATTATGTCATCAGATAAAGTTTCAGAATCTGT
This sequence comes from Candidatus Woesearchaeota archaeon, assembly GCA_964589905.1. Taxonomy (GTDB): domain Archaea; phylum Nanobdellota; class Nanobdellia; order Pacearchaeales; family GW2011-AR1; genus RBG-13-33-26. The sequence continues at coordinate 415 of CAZPUY010000076.1, read as the reverse complement.
TCTTACACTTCCTGATAAAAGATTAATAGTTTCTCCTTCTTTGAGATTGTATGTGAATGCTTCATCAAAAGAAACCTATCCGTTTATTTCTGTAATTGTTGGTTCTGATATTGTCATGCCTGTTGGTCTCAAGCCGAGGAAGAAATTTGAGACGGTTTTTAACATTCCCAGAATTATATTTACAGGTGTAACACTTGGTTCTTCAGATTCTGTAGATGAATCAGAAGATGTATCTGTTTCTGAACTTTCTTGGCTTTCTTCAGGGGGTTTTCCTCTTTAGCAGAATCAGAAGTTTCAGTTTGTTCTGTTGTTGATAATTCATTATCCTGAGTTTCTGCTGGAGTTGTCTCTTGTTCTGCCGGTGCAGATTCCTGTTCTGTTTGCCCTGAATTTTCTGTTGTTTCAGGAGTGATAT
>CAZPUY010000075.1:0-2857 GCA_964589905.1 Candidatus Woesearchaeota archaeon | reverse complement strand
CCGAATCCTGCATCGCTTTGCCTCTCGCAAACTTACCAATTGTTCCGAACCTGCTCCCGCTGCCCCCACCCATATATCGCTACCTTTGCATACTATCCTTAACTGTTGTGGATATAACACATCGTATATAAAACAGTTATACTTGAAAAGTCAAGCTAATCTTTTAACTTTTTTAAAAAATACTACAGCCCCGGTCAGTAACGCCGAGATTCTGATAAGTCATTTAATAGTAATGGATTAAATCAAGAAAATGGGGCGAAGAAACCGGATGCAGAATTTTAAATATAGTGTCTTAAAAACTAAAGGTTTGGAAGGAAGTTTTTGATATAGCGGATTTTGTCTTTATGGCCGGATTTGGCTGCAGAGAGACAGCGACAAGCAGCACGGCAATAACAGTGCATTAAAATGCCGCTATAATGTTATGGCATCAATCGTTTTAGCCCTCTTTACAAACGGATATGTTTTCAGAGGGGCAGGTGAAGGGGAGCGGGTCATTACTATTCGTTGGTCTGCATGGGCCGAAGCGATGCGTTCCCTATCGATTGACGGCACTTTTAACCACTCTAAAGAAAGAATTACTCCTAAATCTTTCATCATCTCCATAAATTTATTATAATCTGTTGGCTTGACCATAAAAAAACTGCAACCCAATTCATAGCATCGTTCAATCTTGCTTGGTTCATCTGTTGTTGTCAGCATAATCACTGGAATCTTTGACAGTTCCCTATTCTCTTTAATCTTACGAAGAACTTCCAGTCCGTCAACCCCGGGCATCCGAATATCAAGCAGTAAAAGATAACGATCCTTTTCCCCGTGTTTTACTCCATTTCCTCCCTTGAATAGAAAATCCAATACTTCTTGTCCATCCTTGAAATGTAGAAAATCATTGCCGGCACAATTGAGCCACAGGTGTCTCTTTACAAGCTCAAAGTGCCCTATATCATCTTCGGCAATAAGAATAATCATATCTTTTTCCATTTCGCTGCTCGTTAGAACCGGAAGTCTTGGTGACATCTACGAAAACTCTCGGCAAAGAAACAAAGAATGTACTGCCCTTTCCATGCTCTGATTCCACCCATACGTTTCCATTATGCCTATCGAGAATATGTCTAACGATAGTCAAGCCAAGTCCTTCACCACTTTTCGTGCTGGTTTCAACCCGATGAAATATCTCAAATATTCTACTCTGGTGTTCCGGATGAATGCCCACTCCGTTATCTTCTACACAGTAAATATTCTGACCATCCTTAACTTCACTATTGTATACACGTATCAAGCCCGTCCGAGAGACTTCAAGATACTTCAAAGCATTATCCAAAAGGTTAGAGAAGAGTTGATTTATCTGTAGTGGATCACCGAGACAAGGTGGCAGCGGCTCAATTTCCACTGTTGCTCCTGCTTGCTTTATCTGATATTCCATGCTATTGACAATATCGGCCAGAACTGCGTTCATATCCAGCGCCCCGAGACATATCTCCACGTGATCCAGTCGGGAAAGCTTTAACAGTCCCGACAGCAGTGAATCCATTTTTTTCGCACTGGTAGAAATAAAGTTCAGCGCCTCAGGAATATCATCATTCAAGGCAACTCGCACATCGCCGTCCATATCTGCAGCTATCCCCTTGTTCTCAAGAGCTGAACGTATCAGATTGCAACTCCGAGACAATTCCTGGCTGAAACCTACAATATTAATCAGCGGCGACCGTAAATCATGCGATGTTATATACACTAATGACTTAAGCTCTTTGTTAAGCTTTACACGCTCCTCCTCCGCTTTCTTGCGCTCGGTGATGTCACGGCAAGTCTCTATCACCAACTTCGGTCGTCCGTTTCCATACCTCGCAGCCACGCTGGAGATACACCAGAGGGTTATTTTCTTCCCGTCGGCTCCGATAGCTTCCGTCTCGCATTCGTGGGTTTTGCCATCTGTAAAAGTTTTCTCAACTATACATAGCTTGCAAGCTTTATCATGCCCGCGATAGGTAGCATAGCACTTCTTTCCAATCAGATCTGGTCCGAAGGAACATTTGGCGACATCATTAGCCCACACAATATTATGTTGTTCATCTATCATGCTCATATGATCCGTCACAGAGTCGACAATCCCCGCGAGTTTTTGCTCTTCCTCTCGTAGCGCCACCTGTGCCTCACGCATTTCAATTGCCCGGCGGATAGTCATCAACAGATGCTCCGCATCGTAGGGCTTTTGCAGATAGCTATAAGCGCCCAGGTTAACTGCTTCAATGGCCGATGCCTGCGAGGCGTGACCGGTGAGCACCACGCATTCTGTGTCAGGGGAGTGCTTCATAACCTCCTGCATTACCGCCAGACCAGACATATCAGGCAGATTGAGATCGATTAGCGCCGCCGCCGGTTTCTCTTCCTTGACTCTTTCCAGGGCCACCTTGCCCTTGGCGGCGGTAATACAATCATAACCTTTGACCTTTAAGATGTCGGAGAGGCTCTTCCTAAGCTTGGGATCATCATCTACAATGATTATTTTACTTTTCGTGCCCATAGACCGTATTCTCTTTTCCTGCAGGCTGCAATGCTGTAAGCACAAACAAGAATGAAGATGTAATTTAAGAGCCAACTTCCTCGGGCCCCATCAGACTTAGAACCAGACGTTCTATAGCGGCGTTATTTTTGTGTCGTTTCTGCCCGCGATTATGATTGGGCTCACACGGGACTTCGGCTATGTATCCCAGTGAAGCCGCGTCGGCAAGGTTAGTAGCATCATCGATCTTTCCCATTATTTCACATAGGTTGTTCAAAACCATGTTTACCGTATCTTCGAAGTTCGGATTATAGGCAAGGCTCGGAATCAGAAAGAAATCGTTCTTAGTTGGAGTTTTTT
>CAZPUY010000074.1:0-2909 GCA_964589905.1 Candidatus Woesearchaeota archaeon | reverse complement strand
GGAAAAGACAAAAATGTCCTGATGGTTTGGCATTTTCTCGCGCATGATATGAAATTCTCATTGAGCAGAACAAATGAACAATTAGAAAATCTAAAAAAAGAAATTATAGAATTAATAAATGAAGTTGAACAAACGAAAAATTTTCCTGCAAACAAATCCCGTTTATGTGACTGGTGTGAATATAGAGATATTTGTGAAGCATGGAAATAAGAAAAAATTTTATCTTTTAAAATTTGTTTTATAGAATTTTTGTTCATCTAATTGCTCTTTCACAGGCAACATTTTTCTTGCTTTATTATAAATAGTATCCCATTCTTTGAAAAATTCACTATTTTTTGTATCTTTACCATTATCAGATTTGTTAAAGAAAAATGTTTCATCAGTAACAATTAAATAAAAAACAGTCAGTTCAAGTGAATTATCTTTTATATCTTCTACATAAGTGGGATTTTTATCAGTTCGATCAATTGATGTACCTTTTTTATAAATAGATGTTTCATCCTTATAATCCACTAAATAGATAAACATAAGTTTTTCTACATCAATAATTGCCATTTGATTTTCATAAAAATCATCTTTTGAAATAACAGATACAGATGAAGGAACTTCTTCTGTATAAGATTGGAATCTTAAATATTTCTCATTTGGAAAAAAATCTTTATAATTCATAGAATTATTATTTTTAATATTCCCAAGACTAGAACATGCTAAAGAAGTTAGAAAAACCAAAGGCCAGAGTTTTTTCATATTTATTTTAATAAAATTAACTTTAAAATGATATATGTATAAGAATAATTATTTTACAAATTAACTATTTTTTATTTCTTCTTCCTGAACTTTTATTAAATCAGTAACATAATCCCCTTCGTGAAGTTTGACTATTCGAACTCCCTGTGCAGCTCTTCCCATAACTCTTATATTCTTAAGAGAAGTTCTTATTACCATTCCTTTTCCTGTTGTGATAATCATGCTATCGCTGTTATTCACAGAAATAGTCGAGACAACATCTCCTGTTTTTTCACTGACTTTCAGATTAATAACTCCTTTTCCTGCCCTTGCTGTTTTTCTGTAGTCCTGAACAGATGTTCTTTTTCCGTATCCGTTTTTTGTTATTGTAAGAATAGCCTCTGTATCTAAAATTCCCAAACTGACAACTTCATCATCTTTCTCAAGTTTTATTCCTGTAACACCATAACTTACTCTTCCGCTTTCTCTTACATCATTGCTGTTAAACCTTATTGCTTTTCCTTTTTTTGTTGCAAGAGAAACTTCCTGATTCTTTTTTACAAGTTCTACTCCTATAAGAAAATCAGAATTATCTGCAGGAAGATTAATTGCCTTTATCCCTGATGCCCTTGGTTTTGAAAAATTTTTCAGAGAAATTTTCTTGACAATTCCTTTTTTCGTTGCCATGAACAAGTCATCATCAAAGTTCTTTACAGAGATAACATTAGCAACATTCTCATCCTTTAATCCCAGAAGATTAATTATTGCTTTTCCCTTGCTGTATCTCTCTGCTTCAGGAATGTCATAAGCTTTTAGCCAAAGCACTCTTCCCCTCGACGTGAAAAACATCAGATAATCATGAGTTGAACAAACAATTAATTGCTTAACAAAATCGCCTGTTGCAAGATTGCTCCCGATAACTCCTTTTCCTCCTCTTTTCTGTTCCTTATAAGTCTTAGTATCCATTCTCTTGCAATATCCCTTGTCTGTTATTGTAACAACAACTTCTTTTTCCTGAACCAAATCTTTCTCAGAAATTTCAGTTATCCTTTTCAAAACATTTGTTTTTCTGTTGTCGCCATATTTATTTTTCAATTCATTTACTTCCTTGACAATAATCTTCAAAACTTCCTTTATATCTGCGAGAATTTTTTCAAATCCTGCAATTTTTTCTTTAAGTTCTGCCTGTTCTTTTTTTAATTTATCATGTTCAAGAGAAGTCAGTTGCTGAAGTTTTGTTTCAAGAACTGCCTGCGCCTGTTTTTTGCTCAATGAGAATTTCTTCATCAATCCTTCAAGCGCTTCTGCTGTGCTTTTGGATTTTTTAATTAATTCAATAACAGAATCTATATTTTTCAGGGCAATTAAAAGCCCGTCGACAATTTCCAGTCTGTCCTTGGATTTTTTCAGTTCAAATTTTGTCCTGTTTGTTATAATTATTTTTCTGTATTTTACATATTCTTCAAGAATCTTTTTTAAGTCCAAAACTTCAGGCTGTCCGTTTACTAATGCCAAAAAATTAGCGTTAAAACTATCCTGCAATCTCGTGTATTTGTATAAAGAATTAATTACAAAATCAGGACTCGCGCCTTTCCTGAGTTCAATGACAATTCTTATCTTGCCTTTTGAACTTTCATCCCTCAAATCAGAAATATCCTTAAGTTTTTTATTTTGAATCAAATCAGCAATTTGCTGGACAAGAATTGTTTTATTTAGAACATAAGGAATTTCTGTAATGACGACAACTTCTTTATTTCTTACAGTTTCAACAGAAACTTTTCCTCTGACAATAAGTCTTCCTTTTCCTGTTTTGTATAACTCAGGCATATCTCCTGAAACACTTCCGCCTGTCGGAAAATCAGGTCCTGTAACAATTTCACAAAGTTCATCGATTGTTATATCAGAATTTTTTATGTAAGCAACAACCGCGTCGCAAACTTCCCTTAGATTATGCGGAGGAATGTTTGTTGCCATACCGACGGCAATTCCTGTTGCTCCGTTAAGAATCAATGCAGGAAGTTTTCCCGGTAGCAAATCAGGTTCTTTAAGTGAATTATCAAAATTAGGAGTGAACTTTACAGTTTCTTTTTCTATATCTTCAATAAGTTCATGTGCAATTGGCATTAACCTTGCTTCTGTATAACGATAAGCAGCAGGCGGGTCTCCGTCAATGCTTCCAAAAT
>CAZPUY010000073.1:0-2910 GCA_964589905.1 Candidatus Woesearchaeota archaeon | reverse complement strand
TAAGGCTTTTCCGACAGGAGTATGACGTTCATATCAAGGAAAAGAGGTGTCCGGTAAATAGTAATAATTAAAGAGAGGCATTACGAGAAAGACCATAGTATTTTAACTTCATCCTATAAATATAAAGCAAATAAAAAGGGAGAGAGCTTTTTTTGCAAACAATCCACCTTAATATAGACGGTCGTGATGTGGAGGCGCAGGAGGGGAAGACCATTCTTGAGGCGTCACTTGAGGCGGGGATATACATCCCCCATCTCTGTCATCATCCAGACCTGTCACCGATCGGTGCCTGCAGGTTATGTGTAGTGGAAGTGGGAGGGCGGAAAGGACTGCCGACCTCCTGTACCACGGCCGCTGAAAATGGGATGATCATCAAAACCAAGAATGAAGAACTAGATCGGATACGCAGGCTGGCCCTGGAGTTAATGCTTGCCGGTCATCCATCGGATTGCGGCACCTGTGATAAGTATCTCAATTGCGAGCTTCAATCGATCAAGCAATATCTTTCCACTGAAAATCTGAGAGTGAAAAGGCGCACCAAGCCTTTCCCCCTGAATACGGGGAATCCCCTCTTTGTTCACGATGTGGGGCGGTGTATCGTGTGCGGCCGATGCGTGAGGGCGTGCCATGAGCTCCGGGGCGTTGGAGTCCTTCATTACAAACAAAAAGGCAATGAGACATATATAGGCACGGTATCGAATCTGTCCCTCGCCGATTCCGGCTGCCGGTTCTGCGGGGCCTGCGCCGAAGTCTGTCCCACAGGGGCCATAATGGACAAGAAGGAGCTGACGGAAGGGAGGAACAGGAGGACCGCTTTGGTGCCCTGCAGGTATAAATGTCCCGCGGAAATAGACGTGCCTCGCTATATCAGATTTGTAAAGCAAGGAAACTATCCGGCGGCAACCGCCGTAATAAGGGAGAAGGTCCCCTTTCCAATGGTCCTTGGTTATGTATGTGATCATCCCTGTGAATCCGTGTGCCGGAGAGATCAGGTAAATCAGTCCATTTCCATCAGGAATCTCAAACGCTATGCCGCGGAGCACGACAAGGAAAGGTTGTGGGAGAAAAATGCGACGAAAAAACCTCCTACAGGCCAAAAGGCCGCGGTTATCGGTTCCGGCCCCGCAGGCCTCACGGCGGCCTATTATCTTTCAAAACAGGGTCATGGGGTCACCGTGTTTGAATCCCTGCCCCTTGCCGGGGGAATGATGCGCTACGGAATTCCGGAATACCGGCTCCCCAAAGACATCCTGGCTCAGGAGATCCGGGACATTGAAAACATGGGTGTTGAAATAAAGACCAACAGCCCTGTCAAGTCCATTGACGACCTCTTCGACCAGGGTTATGGGGCCGTCCTCGTGGCAGTCGGGGCCCACAAAGGGCAACGGCTTCCCATACCAGGAGCGGATAATGAAGGTGTGATGATCAGCCTTGATTTCCTGAGGGATATAAACATGGGAAAGAATATCCATATCGGCAACAGGGTTATTGTTCTTGGGGGCGGCAATGTCGCCTTTGACTGCGCCCGGATCGTGCGTCGTCTCGGCGCGAATCAGGTCCATATTGCCTGTCTGGAATCCAGGATGGATCTCCCAGCCGCCAGCGATGAAATCGAGCAGGGAGAAGAGGAAGGGATATTTATTCATCCATCCAGGACATTCACAAGGATTGTAACGGATGCGGGCAAGGTCACGGGGGTGGAATGCCTTGAAGTCGAATCCTTCCATTTTGACGAAGATAACGATCTCCAGATCGAGGTAGTAGAGGGTTCACAGCATGTCCTGGAAGGGGATACGGTCCTGTTCGCGGTTGGTCAGGTACCCGAGATACCGGAAGAGTTCGATATAGACACGGATATAAAAGGTTTGATTGAGCTGGACGAATATACCTTTGATACGAGCCGGGAAGGGGTGTTTGCCGCGGGGGACGCCGTGTATGGCACAGCTTCTGTTATTAAAGCCATTGAGTCAGGTCGAAAAGGGGCGATCGCCACGGACCGGTTTCTCGGAGGCAGCGGAGACATTGATGAGAAGCTCGCTCCCGATTCAGAGCCCGGGACATATCTTGGACCGGAAGAGGGTTTTGCGTCCTTGAAACGCTGTGAAGATACCTGTATCCCCGTGGAAAAACGGGTGCAAAGCTTCTGCAGAGTAGTGAATGACATGGATGGGGAAACAGCCCATTATGAATCTACACGCTGCCTCCAGTGTGACATGAGGCTGCGGATTACCCCCGTAAAATTCTGGGGAGATTATTAAATTGAGGAGGGAAACATGGGTAACCAGGATGCGGTCAAAAGGGAAGTGGACCTCGTTGTAATCGGCTCGGGCGTATCGGGCCTAGCAGCGGCCGTTACAGCGGCGGAAGGGGGCGCAAGGGTTATGGTTTTTGAGAAGCAGCGCTCAATCGGCGGTACCTCGAACTTCTTTGATGGCATATTCGCCGTGGAAAGCGAGATGCAGAGGGAGCGATATATCGATTATACGAGGGATCAGGCCTTCAAAAACATCATGGAATACAGCCACTGGCGTGCCAACGCACGTCTGGTAAGGGCCTTTGTGGATGAATCCGGAGGTACGATATCCTGGCTTCAAAAGATAGGCGTGGAATTCGAAGACGCCACCATCAACATGCCCGAAGCCCCCCGGACCTATCACGTGGTGAAAGGACAGGGCGCGGCAGTGGTGAAGGCCCTGGCCACGAGAGCCAAAGAATTGGGTATAGAGATTAAAACATCCGCCCCGGTAAAGAGTATCCTCAAGGATGGCGATCGAATCACCGGTGTGATTGCCGAGGAAAACAATCAGGATATCCGGATCGGGGCGAAAGCGGTCTTTGTCGGAAGCGGGGGTTATGCCAACAACAAGCAGTGGATCAAGAAATACACGGGATTTGATCTGGATGTGAACG
>CAZPUY010000072.1:2451-2943 GCA_964589905.1 Candidatus Woesearchaeota archaeon | reverse complement strand
GCAGCATTATCAAGATAAATTTGTTTCATCTTCCCCTAAAACAGCATTTATTTTTGCAGTGAATTATTGCATGTTTATCAATCAAATTAAGAATTGGCAGGATTGTTTTTTTGTTTAATGAATAAACTCTTTCTTTTCCTTTTTGTTTTACATTAACAATATCACAATTTTTTAATGATTTTAATGCATGAGAAATCTTGCTTTGTTCAACTCCAAGTTCTTTGATAATTTCACTGACATTTCTATCTTTTTCTCTCAATGTAAGAATTATTCCAATCTTCAAAGGATTAGCAAGATTCATAAAAAAAATATTATAACTATTATGATTCATGAAAAGAGGTGTTTCATATTCCTTTTTGTTCATATGAAGCATATTTCATATAACTTTATAAAAGTTTGGTATCATTCCTATTGAAAAGCCTGCGCTGAGATTTGAACTCAGGACCTCGACATTACCAATGTCGCGCTCTTACCAACTGAGCTACACAGGCT
>CAZPUY010000072.1:0-2441 GCA_964589905.1 Candidatus Woesearchaeota archaeon | reverse complement strand
CTGATATCATTAATTAAAATTAATAATATATATAAAGATTAATCTATTCTTTAAAATATGATTAGCTTTAATAATCTGATAGGCATGATTTATTCAGAAGCATGTGGAGGGGGATTTCCCGATCATTATTTTGATGAAACTAAAAATCCGAATAAAGAATATCCTATTATTAAAGAAAAATATAATAAACCTAAACAAGACATTCCTCCTATCAAGTATACATTAGAACTTATCAGAAAAGAAGATGATTCTCTTGAATGGGTCGAATAAATAGCATAATTTATAAACTTCCTCTTGAACTAAATCATCATGGAAAAATATTCTGATTTAAAAAAACTAAAGGAAAATTATGAATTTTTCAGGGAAAAATATAACCTGCCATTTTTTGAGAAAATTAACGAAGATTTTCAGGTTGAAAAAATTTCTGAATATGAAACTGATTTTGTATTAAGGGAAATCAGAGAGAACATAACCACAAAATTCCTAAATTATATCAGATTTGTTGAATCATTGATAAATCCTTCAAATGGGCCAATGTTTATGTTTGCCATAATAAAAACACTTGGCATAAAGGAAAGAGAAAAACTTTCTGAATTATATAAAAAGATAGCAAAGGCTGACATTGACTTGATTGAACTTGATTTAGAATATTCCGAAGAAAAAGAGGCTGATGCAATAAAAAAATATTATGAGATGTGGCAGGATATAAAAAAAGAACTTTTGGAAATTGTTAGTGTAATAAAAAAGAACTGGGATGTTAAAGAGGAAAACGGGAAAGGAAATTATTTGGGATGATTTTATAACTTCCCAAAAATTTCTTCCAAACTAATCTCAAAAAGTGCGACAGGCATTTTTATTTTCCAGTTTTTCAGAATTTTTGGATGAATTTCTCCCAAAAAACCGACAGATTTATCGCCAATTTTTATTTCAACTGTTCTTCCATCAATAAAATAGTTCGGAATTTTTTCAGGTTCTGATATTTTAATTTCAATCCCGAGCATTTTCGCAAGATATTCTGTAATCTGTCTTACCTCTGTAAAATTCGCAGGAGCAATTGCAACAGCAAGATTTTCCTGCTCATTTATTCCATTAAAAACTTTACCTGTTTCAAATATTCTCTGAGGATATTCTGAATCAACATTCTCTGAAAAAACTTTCAGCAGATAATGACTCAGATTTTTTCTCAAAATTGTATAATCTGTTTTGGAACCCTCAACTTCAATAAAATTTTCTTCAGGAATAATCATTTTTTTAAATTGCTCTTTTTTATTTGTAAGATGATAATTCGAAACTTCAAGTATATTCATTCCTGAAAGAATTTCTGCTATTTTTCTTTTCATAACCTCTTTCTCATTTTCTTTTCCAATCGTAGCTATTTCAGGAATTTCAGGAATAAAATTTTCATAACCATATGCAATAGCAATATCTTCTATTAAATCAACTTCATGAAGTATATCTGTTCTCCACGAAGGAATTTCTGCATTTCCTTTATTACAATTAAAACCCATTTTTTCAATCAGTTTCTTGATTTCTTTTTCATTTAAGTTAAGCCCTAAAAGAGAATTCACATTTGCTATGTTAAATTTCATTTTTTCTTTTGAGAAATCAGGAGTTACTTTGTTCTTTTTATATTTCAAATCCATCTGATAAATTTCTCCGCCCATATCTGCAAGAATCGTCACAATTATATTCAGGCATTTGTTCAAAATTTCAAAATCAAATCCTGAACATTCGACAAAAACATCTTTTGTATCAGGTGTTATTTTCCCTGTTAAATGAGAATTAATTATTGGCGGCATGCTGAGAATATTATCTGCAGAATCAACAAATATTGGGAATTTTGGTTTGCCTGCAAGAAGATGAGCATATTCCCTGCCTGTCGGATGCTTCTGCAAAATCTGCAAACCTGACATTTCCCTTTCAGATTCAAGAGGAACAAACTTTATCTTATCAGGTTCAAGAGCCTTGAAAGTTATAGGAAGTTTTATTTTTTCAAGAGGATAAATTCCTATTGCAAGTTTTTTTCTTTTTCGTCCGACAGTCAGATGCAGTTTTTCTTGTATATCAATTATCTCTTTTATCCGCTCGTCATTAAATTTCAATCCTTTAACAATTGCGCATGCAGTATAAGGGCGAATATTTTTCACAGAAGAATCTATAGTTACAACATAATCTTTCTTAGGTTTATTTAATTTATACTCTTTCAGTCCTTTCTGTTTCCCTAAAAATGCTAGGAAACTTCTCTTAAACCCATGATATGAAAGCAAATCAGGACGATTCGGAAAAACTTCAATTTCAATTTCGTCATCATTAAATTTCTCAAGAGGAGTTCCGAACATTGCAATCTTGTTCTGCATTTCTTCTGTCAATTTCCCTATTTCTTTCTCAAATTGTTTTCGTGGAAATGTTACTGATGCCATTATTTTATCCTCTCCGCAATT
>CAZPUY010000071.1:0-2980 GCA_964589905.1 Candidatus Woesearchaeota archaeon | reverse complement strand
CAATGTTCCAATGCTTATCTGACCATCTAAAAATTTTAAAATTGAAAAAAATATCAAAAATAAAGTTCCTATCATTAAGATAAAACCCTGCCCTGCACTAATCCCTCTAAAATGATTCCAATTAATCAACTGATTTTTTCTTGTCTTTGAACTCAATGTTTTGTATCTAGAAATAATATAATTTTCTTTTCCATAATGTCTTATTGAATCTATATTTGTAAAAAAATCAGACATGTTTCCTTTCTCTATATCCTCTGTTTTATTTGAAATGATATGGGATTCTTCTGATTTTCTTTGTGCAGCATAACTAAATGAAATAAAAATTATTATAATCACAAGAATTATCATAGCAGATAATTTATCAAGATAGATAAAAGCAATTAATGAAAGAATTAATTGTAAAACTAACGGAAAAAATTGGAAAATAATAGTATCATTAACTCTTTCCATTGCACTTGTCCCCCTTCCTAATCTTGAAATCAGGCTTCCTGTTTTATGAGTTGAATAAAAATTGTGGTCTAACCTTAGAATATGTCCAAAATATTTTTGTTTTAAATCGTAAATTGTTCCTGCATCCAATTTATTGAGCATATGAATCTTAATCCAATTCAAAAAAGTGTTAAGAATTAAAATTGAAAAATAGATTATTGCGATTATTAATAATATTTTTGAAAAATTTTCAAGTAATAATGTTCCTGCAGAAAATTCTGTTCCTTTATCAATAATAATCTTGAAAAGATATCTGTCAATTACAGTTTTTAATTCAATTAGAAGAACAATAAAAATAAGAAAAAATATCAAAGGTTTATAATTTTTTAAATAAGACAGATATTCCTTAAAATTGTATTTGAAATTAATTTTTTCGCCGGATTTTGTTTTCATATAATAAAAAAGCATAAGAGATTTTTAAATTAAACGTTAGCAGGAATACTTAACATTTAAATAATTTATTTTGTTGATGATAAGATGAAATTTAGTATATTATTTGGAGGAAAAGCAGGGCAGGGAGCAAATGTTCTTTCAGATATTCTTGGAAAATCATTAGTAAAAAAAGGATATCATGTATTTATTTCAAGGGATTATGAATCTTTGATAAGAGGCGGGCATAATTTTAATGTGCTTACTTTTTCTGACAGTCCTGTAGCGAGCAATGATTCTGAAATTGATTTAATTGTAGCACTTGACAAAAATACTATTGTGATTCATAAAAAAGAACTGAAAAAAAACGGGAATGTGATACAGGCAGAATCAAAAGGGAACATGTATTTTGCAGGAAGGCTGTATAAAATTCTTTGCATAGATTTCAAATTTTTAGAAGAGGAACTTAAGAAACTCAGGGAAAGATTTGATGAAAATATCAGGGAAGCAAAGGAAGGATATTCTGAAGAAAAAAAGGTTGCATGCAGAGTCGGATTCATGAAAGATAATCTCGAATTGATTAACGGAAATAATGGAATTTCAGAAGGCGCTATGAAATCAGGTATTGATGTTTATTATTTTTATCCCATGACACCTGCGACAAATGTTGCGGGGGAACTTGCTGAAAAACAGATTGAGAATAATCACATTGTGCTTGAACTTGAAAATGAAATTGCTGTAATTAATGCAGCGGTTGGCAGCGCAATCACAGGAGCAAAAACAATGATTGGAACTTCGGGCGGCGGATTTGATTTAATGACAGAAGCTTTGAGCCTTACAGGAATTGCAGAAGTTCCTCTTGTAATTTATCTCGCTTCTCGTCCAGGACCTTCAACAGGACTTGCAACTTCTACTGGACAGGGAGATTTGGATTTGGCAAGACATTCGGGACACGGAGAATTTGTAAGAATGGTTTTGTCTCCAGGAGATGCAGGAGAATGCAGAGAGATAATAAGTCAGGCGTTTTATTTTTCCCAAAAATTTGGAATTCCTGTTATAGTATTAAGCGACAAACATCTCGCAGAAAGTCTTTACACAATAAAAGGCAAGCAGATTATAACTCAGTCAAAAAAATCTACCTCTTTAATAAGATATAATAGTTATGAAAAAGACGAATTCGGGTGTGCAACAGAAAATGCTGAAAAGACTATCAAGAATGTTAATGAAAGATTGAAAAAACAAAAAGAAGTTGAAAAAGAAGCGGAAAAGTTTGAGGGCTTTAAAATTTATGGAAACAAAAATTCTAAGAATATAATTGTTTCATGGGGAAGTCCAAAAGGTGCTATTATTGATGCAATGAAAGATTTAAATGTGAAATTTATTCAGATTTTATATCTTGAACCTTTTTCTGCAAAAATAAAAAAAGAACTTGGAGGAAAAAATATAATTCTTGTTGAGAATGATGCAACAGGGCAGTTGGGAAAATTGATTGCAGAGAAAACAGGAATTTTCATAGAAGAAAAAAATAAAATTTTGAAATATGACGGACGTCCATTTTTGGCAGATGAATTACAAAAAGAAATTGGGAGAAGATTGAGATGAAATTACAAAATATAAAAAAGATTTGTCAAAAATGTCGGGCGAGATGTTGCAAGATGGGTTCTGATTTTTCAGAAAAAGAGATGAAAAAAGTAATAAAGAAAAATCCCAAATTAAAAAAATATTTTTCAAAAATTGAAGAAGGATATTATGAATTAAAACCCAAAAATGGTAAATGTCCTTGTTTAAGCAAAGATTATAATTGTTCAATACATAAAGACAGATCATTAATGTGCAAAGCGTGGCCTGTCTTTCCAGAATATAAAGGGAAGAAAAAAAGATATATAATAATACAATGTCCTTTAACTCCTCACCTATCAAAGACACAATTAGAAACAATGAAAAAACAAGCATCAAAATTACCGAAGACTATAACAAAGAGAGTTGAAACTAGTTTACCAAAAAAAGATTTTGATTCATTTATTAAAAAGTTTAAAAAGAAAAAATTAAAAAATTAGGAATAAAAAAATGACAACAAATAATCTTAACACACCTGCAATCCCGAATTGGTGTCCGGGATGTT
>CAZPUY010000070.1:0-2994 GCA_964589905.1 Candidatus Woesearchaeota archaeon | reverse complement strand
ATAACAGCGACATTAGAAGATAATACTTATTCAGCAGAAGTAAGTTTGATAGAAGGAGACAATACCATTGAAGTAATTGCTACAGACTTGGCAGGAAATACAGGAACTGAATCAACTTTAATTGTTCTTGACACAATAATCCCTACATTGAGTATAATTGCTCCAAACTCAACGACAACTTCAATAGATGCTATGTCTTATTATTTAGTTAAAGCAAGTGCCAGTGATACAAGCCGAGTTGAAAGTGTAACATTAACATTATCAAAAGATTCTGAAGTAATCCTAGGAGATGTTCCAATGAATCTGGGAATATTATATTATGAATATCTAATGAGAATGTGGGAACTTGAAGAAGGAGATTATACTCTAGAAATAACTGCAACAGATAATGCTGAAAACTCAATTACAGAAACAAGAATTTTCTCAATAGCAGAAAATGTTGCTCCTTCAAAAATAATAACATTAAATGGAAATGTTCCTGTAGAAACTGGCGGAATGGTCAGTTTTAGATTTAATGTAACAGTAAGAGGAGATGGAGATATTAAATTTGGTATGGATGACATTGCTTCATATTCTCCTTCAATCTTTAATGCAAGAATATCTGAAGATGGAGAAAATTATTTTGATGTTGGAGATTCTGATTTTAACGGTGCTGAAATTCTTACATTAGCTGATTTGGATGAGGATAAATTAAATATTCAGGGAAGTTTTGTATTGTATCTAGATATCCCTGCAGACATGATTCCTGGAAGTTATCCAATACACTATTATATCGATGTAGATTAAAATGAAAAAACATTTTTTAATTGTAGTATTATTTTGTCTAATTTTTTCTTTTTATACTGTAAGTGCTCTTTATGAAGGAACAATAAATGTTGGTGTCGGAGATGATGTTGAAGTAACTATAGGTGACTCTCCTTCTTTCAATGTTAGTGAAGGAGAATGCACTTCAGGAGAAACAACTTGTTCAGGAACAAATTATTATTTATGTATTGATGATGTTTGGGTGAACCAAGGACAAGTTGACGGACAATGTGGTTATACAACTCCTGCAACAACCCCCACTTCAACAGGAGGAGGTGGCGGAGGAGGAAGTCGAATTGCTTCTTTTATCCAGGATTTATTTAGTGGAGATGAAACAAGTTCAACTCCTGAAACTGAAGAGATAGAATTGAATGAAACATCCGGAGAAACAACTGATTCAAGAAGTTTCCTTACAGGTGCAGTTACAGGCATAACTAATTTTGCACAATCTCCGACAGGAATTGCAACAGGAGCCATATTAATAATTGGATTAATCGGAGGAATTATGTTCTTTAATTTCAAAAAAGGGAAACTTGGGAAGGAGAACTCTGAAGATAATTCTGAAGAAGAATCTCAGGATTTCTCGGATGAGGAAGATAAGGAAGAATAAAATGGAATATACAAAAAAGGATAAAGAATTTTACGGGATAATACATAAGAAAAGAGAAGAAATAAATTCTATGGATATTTCTAAAGAAAAGAAAAAGGAACTTTATTCTATTATAGATGAAACTACTCAAAGATATGAAAAGCAAAAAAATATTAATGTTGGAGATTCTGTAAAAAGACTATGTGGTTATTTAGAAATTATTTATATAACAAGTGTGAATCTTGCAAATATTACAAAACATATGGTTAAGGAAAATAATAATCTGGAAAATAAAGTAAAAATATTAAGAGAAAAAGGACTTATACAGAAACCGACTTTACATTAATCCAAACTCTTAAATACTCAAATAATTCTATAATTTTGTAGACCAGGTTGGCAGGTTAGCCCTCTGCCATTTGCAAACGGGCTTTAGGCAGACTGCAAGAAGGCGAGTGAGTAGAGTGTTAAAAAGTCTTTATTCGGACGTTGACGCTTTGTCTGTTTTGATCTTGCAGATGCGAAACGGGTCAGGCCTTGATCGGAGCAGCCCTAAACATTTGTTCAGATGCTTAGCAGGTCGCAAGGCTGAGGAAGATTAAAGGCAGCTTTTTAGTTCTTTACAGGCAAACCTTCGGGTCTACTTAGATATTCATTAATTTTCTTAATTACCTCATCATGAAAAGAATTATTTATTGAACAAAACTTCTTGATTATTATACCCTCATTAATTGTAAATATTCTATGGGGCTTGACAAAACTTTTGAAAGGCAGGGTTCCTTCTTTAAAACAATCTTTGGTTATCTGCAGATTATCTTTATGATGACGGGTTGTAACAAGGCAGCAAATTCTGTCCTGCATTTTATTTATTTTTTCATTAGAGATAATTAAAGCAGGTCTTTTCTTAGAGAGCGTTAAGTCAGAATAAGGAAAGGGAATTAATATAATATCCCCCTGATTAAACATTGTTCCATCTTTCATCTAATTCATTATCCCAATCTTTTTTTAAAACATCTTCTGAAGCAAGCATAGTTATGATACTTTCCTGATTAGGATGTCCTTTAATCATTTCCATTTCTCTAACTCTTTGTTGAATACATTTTCTAACAAAATCACTCCATTTAATCTCAGAGAATTTTTTCATTTTATTATAAACTTCATCGTCTATAGATAATGTAATATTTGTCATACAAGATTAAGTGAGTTCACTTATTTAAACTTTTTGTTAATTCAATGATTATTCACATTTCTATATTTAAAAAATTTGTAAATTTCACCTGCAATAAAAATTGATGAAGTCACTAAAATTATAATTCCAAATTCTGCCAAACTTAAGGGAATAAACTGGAATATGTTTTGTATAAACGGCAAGTATATTACTGCTAACATCATTAAAACAGAAACAGCCAGGCTTACAAGAATCCATTTATTTGAGAAGATTCCTATTTTAAATAAAGATTTTTTCAGTGAACGCATGTTTAATACATTAAACCATTGAAACATTGACATGGAAACAAATGCAACTGTCCTTGCCTTTTCCAATCCCTGCGGAAGAAAATGAACAAATAAAGGTATTGTTCCAAGAGCCATAAGTCCTGCCATTA
>CAZPUY010000069.1:0-3061 GCA_964589905.1 Candidatus Woesearchaeota archaeon | reverse complement strand
TACAGGAACTTATGAATTCAACTTTAGTGTTTATGATGATTTAACAGAGGGAAATATTTGCTATTCTAACACAACAACTTTAACAACAGGAAATTTTGGAGAATGGAAAACAGAACAATCCGGAGTGAGTTCTGCCTGCAGCAATATTTCAGAAGATTATTATTTAAATATAAATATAGATGGAATAGACCAAGCGCCTAGAAGAAGATTAACTATATTTAATTTTTTAAGAAAAGATGTTGATGAAGTTACAGCAGGGGATTTAGTATTGCACGGGGTATTACAGGGTTTAAGCCCATTAAAACTACAAGATGAAATTAATTTTATTAAGTCTGATGGAACTGTTACTTCAGCATTATATAATGCTCCAAGAGAATTAACCTCTACGCTTCCATCTGTTTTTGAGGATTCATTAATCCACGACATTATACAAGAAACAAATGATTATGGAATGCAGGAATGTTTCTGGGATGAAAATACAGAAACTATGCAAATGTGCATTAGTGGTGCATATTTATCAGGAAGGGCAACTACTATTTCCCGAAGTTTACAGATAGTTGGAAATACAACAAACAAGATAGTAAACGAAAATTTTACTTTGTGCGAGGGAAATAATTATGTTGATTGTGAAACAGACATAACAGGGGCTGATTTGTTAGTAGAAGATGATATTGAATCTGGAGGAAGTATTTATTCTAATGAAAATATAACTGCAAATTATTTTATCGGAGACGGAAGTTTATTGACTGGAATTGGAAAATGGAATATTAGTGGAAGTTATCTTTATCCAAGTGATTTATCTAAATCTATTGGTATTGGGAAAAATGATCCTCATTGTAGACTGGATATTAATGGTGAAATAGGTTTAGATGGATTTGAGATATTAGATATAAATAATAATTATATTGCTCTTGGAGATTTGGATGGCGGAGGAAGTGATGGCATTAAATTTTTGGTAGATGCAGGCGAAGTTACAATAACTAATAATGCAGATATTATTACAAATGGAAAAATTCAAGGAGAATATTATTCTGATGATGGTTCGCAAGGGATAACTAATACATTAGATTATCATGTTTGCACTGGCTGGGCTGGGTCAAATTGCAGTACTTGGTGCACACTACGAATTAAGAATGGTTTAATAGTTGGATGTGCTTAAAATGAGATTAAAAAAAAACTTAATTTACTTTTTATTAATATTTTTAATTCCTTTAATTTCTGCTGACACAACTTTCTTTGATAATCCAGATGATTTTTTTATAATGGGCAGTTCGGCAACAACAGGAGAAGTAACAACAGGAACAGCAGAGGGAACAACAAATGGGGGAAGTTGCAAATATGAATGGAACTGCACAGATTGGAGTAAATGTCTTCTATTTGGAAAACAAATCAGGAATTGCACTAATGTTGGTACTTGTTCAGACACATATAAAACTCCAATAACAGAACAAGACTGCACTTATAGTTTTGAAGGAGAGATGATTGTTAGGAAAATAATAGATAAGAAAAAAGTATTAATTTGTTGTATTATAATATTCATAATTGGTTTTATTATACTTTATTTAAAGAAAAATTATTTTAAAAAATTGATTAAAAAACAATTTAAATCAAAAAAACAACATTCATAATATTTCGTTTAAATAATAATTTTGATATTTCAGGAAAATTTAAATATAACTTTAGCGTTTCCTCAGGATGATTGACATAAAACTGATTCGGGAAAATCCTGAATTGGTTAAAAAAAACTGCAAAAATAGAGGGTATGATTCAGGACATGTTGACGAGATTCTGGAGTTTGATTCTAAATGGAGAAAACTGAAAAAGCAGGATGATGATTTGAGGGCTGAGAGAAATAAAGTTTCCAGGCAGATTAATGAGGCGAAAAAAGAAAAAAAGGATATTTCCAAACTTTTGAAGGAGGCGAAACAGATTCCCAAGAAACTTAAGAAAAATGAGGAAGAGGAAAGAGAACTGAAAAAAAATCTTGATTTGCGGCTTTTGTTGATTCCTAATATGCAGAAAAATGATGTTCCTGTCGGAGGAGAAGAGAAAAATAAAATAATTTATAAGAAGGGCGAAATTCCTAAATTTAGTTTTCCTGTCAAAAGTCATGCAGAACTCTTGGAGAAAGCCGGCTTGTTGGATATGGAAAGAGCTGCAAAAATTGCAGGAAGCGGTTTTTATCTTTTCAAAGGAGAACTTGCACAGATTGAAAGAGCTTTGATTAATTTTATGATTGATCTTCATGTTAAAGACGGATTTGTTGAAATCAATCCGCCGCAGCTTGTTAATTCAAAAACCATGTTAGGAACAGGCAATCTTCCGAAATTTGAGAAAGATTTGTATAAGACAAATGAAGGATTGTATCTTATTCCTACAGCAGAAGTTCCTGTTACAAATATTTATTCTGACGAGATTTTAAATGATAAAGAACTCCCGAAAAAATTTGTTGCTTTTACCCAATGTTACAGGACAGAGGCAGGAAGACATGGAAGCGAAACTCCGGGCATTTTTAGATTGCATGAATTTGAAAAAGTTGAAATGGTTTGTATTTGCAGGCAGGAAGATTCATGGAAAATTCTTGAGGAAATTACTTCAAGGGCAGAAAAAATTTTACAACTTCTTAAACTTCCTTACAGAAAAATACTTCTTGCAACTGCTGATGCAGGATTTGCGTCTGCAAAAACTTATGACTTGGAAGTGTGGAGTCCTTTTTTGAAAAAATATCTTGAAACTTCTTCATGTTCAAACTGCACTGATTTTCAGGCAAGAAGAATGAATACAAGATATCAAAGCAAGGACGGAGTAAAATTTGTTCATACTCTGAATGGAAGCGGACTTGCAACGCCGAGACTTTTAATTTCTCTTATTGAAAATTATCAGCAAAAAAACGGAAGCATAAAAATTCCTGCGGTTTTGCAGAAATATATGAATGGGAAAAAGGTGATTGGAAAAATAAGATGAAAGAAGTATATAATTTAAGGTTTGTCTGAAGCGAGAAAAAGAGGAGCAAAAGTTCCAAAGAAATGGTAATCTTTTGAGTTTCCAAAGATTTAAAAAT
>CAZPUY010000068.1:0-3105 GCA_964589905.1 Candidatus Woesearchaeota archaeon | reverse complement strand
ATAATCTTGATTTTTTTGGCAATTAAAATTGCAAATAAAAAAAATAAGAAGTTAAGTACAAAAAATAAATCTAAAAAGAACAGAAAAAAGTATGAAGAAAAAAGCATAACAAAAATTATTTTGATTTTATTATTCAATATCCTCATCTTTGTATGGATTTGGATTAGTTTATTCTTCGGGATTCTCGCTTTTTTCATCTCAGGAATTATAATGATTATTGCAGGAATTTTATTATCTATTTTTTCTGTATTTTATCTAATAAATTATTCAAGTCCTGTCCTGAAAGATTTTTTGTTTTCGGGTTTATTTGCAGGATTTGGTATTTCAATTCTTGGAATATTATTCATAATTTTATTTGATAAGATACTCCGGGCATTTTTTGGATTGACAAAAAAATATCTGAAATTAAACAGGAGATTAATTAAAAAATGAAAAAATATATTTTATACATAATTTTAATTGCCATTATGATAACAAGTTTTTTTATATCAGGATTATTCTTTGCTAATTCTGGATTAATTAATTTTAAGGGAGACGGAATAGACAATGAAAAGAGCATCCAAATTTTGACAGAACTTGATAAATTACCAATGGTTAGCATTGATGTTTATAATATAATTTTCCAGTCTTACGGAGAATTGGCAGAGATAAATAAAGATAATATAATTCTTGCTTCTTCATCAGGAGAAAAAGAGATTTTCGTTTGTGACATAGATCTATCTGAATTTAATGAAAGTGATAAAGTCATGTTATATTATAATTATTTGCCTGAAGGAGGAAAGAAGATTATCAAAATTAAAAGAATAGAAAGATTATAAAACAATATTTCTTAAATATTATTATGGAATACTATCAGTTGATTATTGGAATTTTTCTCCTTATTTCGGGATTTTTTTTCGGGAATATTTTAGCAAAAGCAACAAAAGAAGAATTAAAATCAGGGAAAAAATGGTTTAAACTTTTGATTTTTATTTCTTTAATCGGGGCAATTGTTTCCCTGTTCATAAAAATTGATTCGGTATTATTCGCTTTTTTGTTTATGGCAATTGTCACAAGCAGAAGCCTGAAGAGATAATTTATTTTTCAAAAAAATCCCTTATGTATACAGATAAGACATCCATATTCATTGCCCATCTCAGGACAGTTCCTTTCAAAAAACCATATTTCTTTTCTTTAATCGGCTGAGAGTAATTAAATGTTTTATATCCAAAACCTCCAAAATGAGAATTAACAAAATAATTTAATCCGGCTTCAATCCTGTATTTATATTTAAAATATTTAGGAAGTTTTTCCCAAACAATTCTCCTTATTGCTCTCTCGCCTGAATTTATTGCAAATAAATGAACTGTTTTTTGCATAAAATTTCCCCTTACTCCGATGAACATATTGAAATCCCCTCTCTTAACTGGTTCAATTATTCCGGAAATAATTTCTGTTGTTAATCCATTCAAATCAGCATCACAGAAAAAAATAATACCTGCATTAGTTAATGATACTGCTTTATCCATAGAACCTGCCTTTCCAATATTCTTTTTATTTTTTACATATTTAATTTTTTTATAATTTTTTACAATCTCTTCAGTATTATCTGTTGAACCATCATTGACTACGATAATCTCATTTATAATTTTTGAATTAGTAATAACATCCAAAACATTCCCAATTCTTTCAGATTCATTAAAAGAAGGAATTATCGCTGCAACCTTATCATTATTATTTTTTTCAAATAATTTATTATCCTTAACAAAATCTATTATTGAATGATAAGTTTCATAATTATTCATAGAAAAAAATACATTATGTATTCTTGTATTAAGAAATTTTTCTTTTTTTAGATATGATTTTACTTTTTTTTGTATCGCTTTTAATGATTTAAAATGTCCTATTGGGTCTGTATATGAATGAATAGAAAGAATAGGACATTTTATTTCTTTAAGTTTTTTATTTAATTCTATATTAGCTTGTTTTACAATCTTTAATCCATCTGCATGCATAAAATCATAACTGAATCCATCTTTTCTCTTTTCTTTCTCATTCACCCCCCTTGTTTTTTTCCAATATTTTTTGTATTTCCCAAGAAATTCTATATTTTTTATATTAAATGGAAATCTTAAAAGATAAGGCGGACAAACATCAAAAACTCCTTTGACAGGATATTCTGAAGCAAGAATCAATGCAAGAAGAGCACCAAGACTTACACCGCCAAGGATAACCTTCCTTCCTTTTTTAATATCTTTTTCCAATTCTTTTTTAGTCTGGTTTAAAAAATCAGCATAAGTTACATTATCCAAATCTTCTACTTTAGTTCCATGTCCCTTTAAACAGATTACCTTAACATTTGCATTAAATTTTTTATGAAGTTCATTTGGCAAATGATTAAAATCAGTAGGACTTCCAGTATATCCATGAATAAGGAAAAATTCTCTGTCTGAATTCGCATGAAGATTTATTGTTTTTGTTTGTTTTTTAACCATTTTTTTGTTGCTTCAGATAATAATCTTATAAAGAGAGTAAACATTAAAAGAACTATTCCAACAAGGATAAGATATAAAACTATATTATTAGAAATGCTTGTAGTCAAAGAGATTCCTTTCCCTGCATACCATCCGATTAACATGATAGCAGAAACCCATATAAAATTTGTAATTAAACTGTATCCAAAAAAATGTTTTATTTTTAATCTTTCTCTTGAGAGATACATTATGGTAGGCAAACGGAGTCCATATAAAAATTTAGTAAGAAATAATGCCTGAAAGTCATTTCTTCTTGTTGCTGCATTAAGTAATCTATCCCAATGCAGATAAGCTCTGGAAATAATTTTTTTATTAACAAACCAATTAAAGAGCCTGGATTTCCCTACAAAATACCAGATTGTATCAGATACTAAAATACCCAAATAAAAGAATGTGAATAAATAAAATAGATTCAAAAAACCATGAGAGGCTAATATTGAAAGAAAAATAAGAGTTTCTTCCCCACCAATTATTGCTCCAAAAAAAGATATGAGAGGTGTATAATTTCCAAAAAAGGCTAATATTTGTTCTATTAATACCATTGCTATAACCTAAAATAAACTATCTTATAAATTATATGTTTTAATGAAGA
>CAZPUY010000067.1:0-3130 GCA_964589905.1 Candidatus Woesearchaeota archaeon | reverse complement strand
ATATAATGGAAAAAGAAAAAATAATTGAATTGCCTATGAAGTTTAATCCTGGTTTAGAAAAATATGAACCGGAATTACCAACAAAAAAATCAGACAAGCCAATAAATTTTAGTTGGATAAAATTTCTATTAATAATTTTAATGATAATTGCCGTAGGTATTTTAACTTATATTTTCTACAAATAATTTTTTCTTATTTCAATTTCACAGCAGTTCCATAATCAAAATCAAAGATTTTTCATATGCTCGCGAGCTCGTTTGGATAAAACCAAATCACCGCAGTTTTACTGCGGTGCCATAAGCCAGCATTTCTGATGCACCTTGCATTACCATAGAAGTAGAAAAATTAAATCCGATAATTGCGTCAGCTCCCATTGAAATCGCATCATTTATCATTCTATTAAAAGCCTCATCTCTTGACTGAGCAGTCATTTCAGTATAAGTTTTTACTTCTCCCCCAATAAGATTTCTAAATCCTGCTCCAATATCTCTCCCAATATTTCTCGCTCTTACTGTATTTCCCCTCGCAATTCCAAGAACCTTTGCAATTTTCCTCTCTGGAACTTCAAAAGCAGTTGTAACGATTATTTGTTTCTCCATTTTATTTATTATACTTTCTTTCTCTTAAATCTTTTCTTTTTTCTATTTTATCTTCATTTTTATTAACTAATATAAACAATCCCAAAAGAATTAAAATAATTCCGTAAATCACCATGAACCATACACTAAAAAAAGAAAAAATAATTAAAAAAATTCCGGTTCCCAAAAAAAGCAAACCAGAAATCAACCTGCTGATAATCATTAAATAAACAGAATAATGAGATTAATAAAAGTTACTCTTCAATCTTCTCTGCCTTCCCGCTTTCAACAAGAATTTTTGTTATTTCCTTGGGTATATTCGCAATCTGTCCTTTTTCATACGGCCCCATTTTTTCCCCGCCAAGACTCATAAATTCTTCAGCATGTTCCTTAAAGACAACCATCTCATTCTTCTGTTGTTCTTCCTGTTTCCCATTCATCAAATCACTCAATTTTTTGTCAGAAGAATCAATAGACTTCATCAATTCCTCAAATAAAACTTTCTCAAACTGCAGCATGTTTTCAAAATCCTGTTTGGATATTCCTGTCTCCGACGCTATCAGAACAAGTTGCAAAATTTTTTTCTTTCTTCTCAGGATTAATTGTTTAAACAAAAGAAGAGCATTCTCAAGTTGTTTTTTTGTCTTGATAATAACATCTGAGAAAAGGTCATCCTGTTTTGAAGCAATCTCTTTTTTCTCTTTAAGATAATCTGAAACCTCATTCACAAAGTTCTTTGGCAATTTCTGCAATTGGTCAGAATATCGTTCTTTCTTCTCTGCCTCATAAATATCATTATAAGTTATCATTTGTTAAAAAACTCTGAAAGATATTTAAGAATTGTTATATGCAAAAACTTACTTCAAAAATCCAACTTTTGTCAAAAGCTCTTTTCCAATAATCCTCCCTAATTTTCCTCTTCTAGCTTCTTTCTCATTAAATTTTTTCTCTTTTGGAATTGAGCCATTATAAAAAAGAACAGGAACAGGGTCTGCAGAATGAGATTTTTTATTGCATGGTGTCGAATGATCTGCAGTAATAACAACTTTTATATTATTTGGGGGAGCAAATTTTCTCAGGAAATTAATTAAAGTTTTATCAATATATTCAAGCATTTCTTTTTTTTCAAATGGTTTGTTGTCATGTCCGGGAATATCTGTCTCTTTTATGTGTATATAAGCATAATCTGCAGTCTTTCTGTTTCTTTTAAGAACCTTAATAGAATATTTGCATGCCTTCTTCAAACCTTCCCACAAATTCTCATAAACATCAAATTTTTTTAGCTTAGGATAATCAAAAGAATAATTTTTCATTCCGCAAACTCTGGCAAATCCTATTTCAAGAGGCATATATGCTGCAGAAACCCATTTTTTGTAAAGTTTTAATTTAGGAGCCTCTATTCCTCCTCCTCTAATCAAAAGATAATTTGCCGGTAAAAATCCTTTTCTTCTTCTTTCCTCATTTACAGGATGATGGTCCAAAATTTCATATGCTTTTTCTAAAAATTCATTCACTATATTTGCAGTATATTGAGAATTTTCTTCATCATCTAAAGGTTTGCAGGGTTTTAAATTATTATTTTCTATTAATTTTCCCTGATTATAATAAGAAATATCATTTCCTGAAATATTATCAGAAAAACCTCCTTTGAAAACTAAAACTCCCCTGTGTCCTCTTGTCGATTTAAAAATAAATTGATTTGGAAGTTTGATTCCTTTGTTCAGCGCTTTTGCTAAAATTTCAGCTTCAGCAGTTGTAAGAGTTCTTCCTGCTCTTCTGTCCATCATAGTTCCTTCTTTCAAAGAATCAATCGTTGCAAAATTAACTCTAAATGCCAAATCTCCGCGAACAAGTTTGATATCTGTTCCTCTTGTCTCTAATTGTCCTCTTGTACTTGAAATAAGTTCATTGCCAAAAATAGAAACTATGGCTTCATCAGACTCTGGAATAAATCCTGGTTTCACAGGATACATATATCCAAGTTCCCCTCTTGCTGCAAGAAAATCTGCATTAGGCATATGCGCAGCCTCAAGCGGCGTTTTTTCCCCAAGCTGCTTACAGGGAATATCACCCATTCCGTCTAAAATAACAAGCACACCTTTCATTTGAAATTATCTCTGTATTTATTTCGGATGAATGAAAATCTTTCGTTCATTTTTAATGGATGAGAGTGAACTTGTGAACTCTGATTTGATTTCATATTATCTCCTCCTATCTTTCAAAGCACTAACTTCTTTATAAAAATTTATGTTCACTGGGAAAACATTATAAATCTTAAGGAGCTTAACAAATTATGTTTAAATTTCTCAAAGAAAAACTGGAAAACTGGACTAAAAAGGTAAAAGAAAAAACAGAAGAAAAAGAGCCGGAAAAAGAAGAAAAGAAAACAAAAAAAGTAATAAAAGTAAAATTAGAAAAAGAAGAACCTGAGGAAAAATCCAAAAGTTTTTTCAAAGGAATAGGTGAAAAAATAAGCAAGGTAAAAATTTCTGAAAAAGAATTTCAGGTGTATGAAGAAGAACTGGAAACATTGCTTCTTGAAAATAATGTTG
>CAZPUY010000066.1:0-3248 GCA_964589905.1 Candidatus Woesearchaeota archaeon | reverse complement strand
ACCGACCGAACATAGCTGGTATGTCCATGGATAGTCACCAGTTCGTCCCCACTTTCGGCATCCCATACCTTCAGTGTCCGATCGTCACTGCAAGAGACAATTCGCTTGCCGTCCGGACTGAAGGATACCGAATTAACCCGCTTGTCATGTCCGGTAAGTGTTCTCAACTCGTGACCGGTATCGGCATCCCACACCCTGAGTGTCTTATCCCAGCTTCCCGAAACGATCCGCTTGCCGTCGGGGCTGAAAGCTACGCAGGAAACCCAGGTCGTATGTCTCTCCAGGGTTTTCGGTTCTCCGTGGTGATTAACGTCCCACACCTTAATTATCCCATCCCGGCTGCCTGAGACAATCCGCTTGCCGTCCGGACTGAAGGCCGCCGCTGTTACTAAACTCGTGTGTTCTTCCAGCGTCGTCAATACGTTGCCGTTGACGACATCCCATAGTTTAAGTGTCGTATCATCATCATCGTCGCTACCCGAAGCAATGTACCTGCCATCCGGGCTGAAAGCCACGGGACGAAGAACTCCCACAGGTCCCGGAAGGGTCATGGGGTCGTTGGTTCTATTGAGGTCCCATACCTTGATGGTCTCATCTTTACTGCCCGAGACAACCCGCCTGCCGTCGGGACTGAACGCTACCGACCAGACCGGACCCATGTGTCCTTCCAGCGTCATCAACACGCTGCCGCTGACGGCGTCCCACAGCTTGAGTGTATTATCACCATTACCACTACCCGAGACAATCCGCCTGCCGTCAGGACCAAAAGCTATAGAATGAACAGGTCCCGTATGTCCTCGAAGCGTCGTCGCGTCACCGATCCTGTCGAGGTCCCACACCTTGATGGTCTCATCCTCACTGCCCGAGACAATCCGCTTGCCATCGGGACTGAACGCCACGGACCTGACTCGGCGCGTATGTCCCTTTAGAATCATCGATTCGCTACCGCTTATGGCGTCCCATACTCTGAACGTCGTGGTCCCACTTCCTGCGGTAATCCGACGGCCATCCGGACTGAACGCGATCGAATGACATACACCGCCTCCGTTAAGTGTCATCAGTTCGCTGTAGTTGTTTGCATCAAGAATCTCGATACCTGCACTAAAGCCGCCAAAGACAATCCTTGTGCCGTCCGGTGTGAACGCTACTGAATAAATCTGACCGACTCCATGGTCGTTGATCGTTTTTAGCAGGCTGCCGTCGTTGGCATCCCAGACTTTGACGGTATAATCCCAACTGCCTGAGACGATACGGTTGCCGTCGGGACTGAACGCCACTGAAGCAACACCAAGCGCATGCCCCTCAAGATTCCTGAGTTCTCGACCGCTGTTTACGTCCCATACCCTGACAGCCTTATCTTCGCTGCCCGAGACAATTTGTCTGCCATCTGGACTGAAGGCTGCCGACCAAGCGGGGGCGGTATGTCCTCTTAGCGTCATCAACAGGGTACCACTGACTGTATCCCACAACTTAAGGTCATTACCCCCACTGCCTGAAACCATCTGCTTGCCGTCTGAACTGAACGCTACGGGGGGCGCGCCATTAAGAGTCCTCATTTGTTTACCAGTGTCTGCATCCCAGACCTTGAGCGTATTATCTCTACCGGCCGAGATAATTCGCTTGCCGTCCGGACTGAATGCGACCACATCAACTTCCGCATGGTGTCCCCGAAGCGTCATTTGAGACTGGTCTGTTACACGCCACAGGTAGTACCATTCCCATTCGCGCAAGTCTTCGGGACACGCTTTCAATAAATCATGCACACGACTTAAGTTATTCTCCAGGTAGTACTTGTCAGCCAGATTAACATTTCTAACATACAGGGAACGGCGATAGACTTCAGCCTGTCGTTTTGCCATGATGAAAAAGGCAGTTGAGACTACCGTACCGGCTATAAGTACGCCCAGCACTGCTGCTATTCCGATTACCCAGGGTTTATGTCTTTGTATAAACTTCTTTGTTCGGTACACCTTTCTCAATGGCCCAGCTATCAGTGGAGCGCCCTTAAGGTAGTTTTCGATATCGTCTGCCAGTTCGGAGGCCGAACGATAGCGTTCGGAACGCTCCTTACGCATCGCCTTAAGCGGAATCCACTCGAGCTCTTTATGCAGGCACTTTGCTAATGTTGAAGCTTCGGTACTGCGGCTTTCAGCAACTTTTATGGCCTGTTTGCCTAATTTGGTCAATCGAGTGCTTGGTGTTTTGGGATCGGTTTCGCGAATAATCTGCCGGATATGTTCTATACCGCCAGTACGAAGGGTATCGGAATCGAACGGCAGAACGCCTGTCAACAACACATACAGCAGCACGCCCAAAGAATAAATGTCCGAACGAGTGTCAATGTTCTCATTCTCCATATCAGCCTGCTCGGGGCTCATATATTCAGGTGTGCCGAACAACCGGCCCTGCTCTGTAATCAACGTGCGCTCGGTCAGAGTCGGGCTTAGTGCCTTGGCCACACCGAAGTCAATAATCTTCGGAATTGCCTGGTCATCCGTCGTCGAGACTAATATATTCGACGGCTTGATGTCTCGGTGAATGATCCCTTTCTGATGGGCATGATGAACGGCCAGACAAACCTGCCGGAATAATCGCAGCCGCTCCTCGATTGTCAGCTTGTAGTGGTCGCAATGCTCGGTGACAGGCAAACCATTGACATATTCCATGACAAAATAAGGTCGTCCGGCCTCTGTCGTCCCGGCGTCATAAACATGAGCGATGTTCGGATGATCCAGAAGAGCTAAAGTTTGACGTTCCGCCTCGAAACGGGCGATAATCCGTCTCGAATCCATGCCCGGTTTGATGATTTTCAGAGCAACCCGGCGTTTGATAGGATGCTCCTGCTCGGCCAGATAGACAATCCCCATGCCGCCTTCACCGAGCAATCGGATTAGTTTGTACCTGCCTATCCAGCTTCCCGGTTTCTCTGTCAGGTTCTGCGTTTCAGAATTAAGCGCTGAAGACTCGATCCCTGGGTCATTGCCTGTATTTATCTCTTCCCTGCCGATAGACAGCAGTCGGTTCAACTTCTCAGGTCCAAGATCAAATAGTGAAGTCTTGCTCATACCTGTTAGTACTGGAATTATTTTTCATACTGCGCCATTTGAGGCAGGAATTTCGATATTTCTGCTAATTCATCGTCGATCTGACCGTCCGATGTGACGGTTCGACTCAAATGTTCTCGCAAAATGGTTTGAAAACGCCTTTTGACAGTAACGATCATATTGGAGGCCATGCGTGGAGTTGCT
>CAZPUY010000065.1:0-3259 GCA_964589905.1 Candidatus Woesearchaeota archaeon | reverse complement strand
TTTAATTTAAATGCAAGTTATTCTTTTAATGCCCCCACGAGGAATTGAACCTCGGTCTTTTCGTTTTTGCATCCACTTTAAACAATTGTAGTTTCTTTCTAGGAAGCCTAGTTCTTTCTTTTCTAAAGAAAGAAGTGGCACCGCAACGAAAAATTCTATCCATTAAACTATGAGGGCTGTCTTGATTATATTAAGTATTAATTTAAATTTTTCTAAAAAAATATCTAAATATATTTAAATATGTGAGATATTTCTTGTGTATGGAAGAGGAAAAAAAAGAGATTCAGATAAGACTTGTTGAAAACAAGGATGAAATTAAAAAAGAAGAGATTACAGATATATTAAAAGTTATTTCTCCGGGAACCTTATTGAGAAGTGCAATTGAAGGAATACAAAAAGCAAAAACCGGCGGATTAATTGTAGTATACAATGATTTTGTGGAAAGTATTTTTGAAGGAGGATTTAAAATAAATAAAAGATTCACTCCCCAACGAATGATTGAACTCGGTAAAATGGACGGCGCAATAATTGTATCCAAAGATTTAAAGAAAATTTTATACGCAAATGTCCTGCTGATTCCTGACAACTCAATTCATTCAGATGAAACAGGAACAAGGCACAAAGCAGCAGAAAGAATAGCAAAACAAGCAGGTACAATAACAATCGCTGTTTCCCAAAGAAGAGATGAAATAGTTCTTTTCTATAAAAATTTAAAATATGCAATAAGAGACACGAATGATATAATCAGAAGAGCAACTGGAATATTGCAAATTCTGGAAAAACACAGAGAAATCTTTGAAAGAAACAAAAATGAACTGGATGAAGAAGATTTAAAAAATAAACCAAGATTAACAGCAGCACTTTTATTAATTCAAAGAGGAATAATGATTCTTAAAATTTCTGAAACCCTGAAAGATTACCTGATTGAACTTGGAGTTGAAGGAACAATAGTAAAATCCAGATTAAAGGAACTTCTTTACAGAGTAGAAAAAGATGTTGACGGAGTAATTAAGGATTATTCAAAACTCGGTGTCTCAAAATCAAGGAAAATTATTTCCCTTTTCAGTTATGAAAAATTGTTAGAAACAGAAAATATAAAACAATGCCTTGGATTATCTCCTGGAGATTCAGAATACAGACTGCCGAAAGGATACAGAATGCTTGAAAAAACAGGAATCATAGAAAAAGATGCCGGAGTGTTAATTAAAAATTTTAAAAATTTGAAAATGATTCTGGAATTAAAAAGAGAGGATTTAATTCCTTTTTTTGAAGAAAATAGAATTAATGAAATTTTAGAAAAGATAAAACATATAAAAGAATAAATGGGCACAGAGGGAATCGAACCCCCATCTCCTGGTCTGGAGCCAGGTAGTCTGCCATTAGCCTATGCACCCTAATAATTTAAGAAATATATGATTTTTAATTTTATCCTTTATTCATCACAGTCTTTCAATTTCCCTAATTTCATCGTCGGAAATTGAACATCCGTTGAATTTCAATGCATAGAGGATTGCATCAAGAACATCATGATTTTTCAGTTTTACCATCCCTTTTTTGTAAGCAACATACATAAGTTCAGTTGAACGGATAAACCTGAAATTGCTAAAAAAAGCGAGATTCTTTTTTTCTATTTTGATTCCTGTATGCAATTTTTTCTTGAGGAGAATAGATAAATTTTCAGGTTTTTCTCCGAGCATTCTTGTTGTTCTTTCATCAACAGAAAGCACATTGCTTATTTTTTTCTCATTTAGCAAAATGCTAAGTGCAAGACAGGAAGCCTCTCCCAAATGAATAATCTGAACTGCATTTCCTCTGCCGTAAAAAATGCTATTTGCCTTATTTTTTATTTCATTTGTCATCTCAGATATTTTAGAATTTTCAATCCCGATTGCCGACGGCATTTCAAGAACCTTCTCATCAAGAAGTTTTTTTATTTTAAGTGCTTCAAGTTTAAATCTTTTTATTGTCATTGGCTTTTCTATAACTTCATTGCTTACTTCCTTTGTTATCAGGAATTTTCCATCAAATCTTTTTTTTAATTCCCTAAATTCGTCCAAAAGCCCATTCATTGTAAAATTTATTATCGTGCTTGAATCAAAAATTATTGCTTTCATAATTTCCCCCGTAATTTTCTTGATAAATGAGCAGTATTATTCGTACATTCAATATTCCAGTTATTAAATTTATTATTCCAATAAAGTACATTAATGCAAGTATTATGTTGTTTAAAACGAAGTAATTGTCTTCCTAATGGAATCTGTAAAAAATATCCAATAATTATTCTATTTGTAACTCCATGAGCAACAATCAGAATAATTTTATTTTTTTCTTTATCCTTAGATATCTTATTCATCAATTTTTTTAATCTTTTTAGTCTGCTGTTAAATAAAAGTTTTAGTTTTGATTTAAGATGTTTACTTAGATATTCATCCAATTCCTCAAAAGTATTTTTAACAGGAACCTTAATTATCTTAGAAATAATTTCGCCAGTTTCTTTTGCCCTTAATAAATTGCTTGTATAAATTGCCGAAATTTTTTCCTTCTTTAGACTATTTCCAAGATGTTTTGCTTGCATTTTCCCTCTTCTTGTCAAGCCTACATCTTTTTCATCAGTAATTTTAGCGTTATATTTTGATTCTCCATGTCTTACAAAAATAATTTTCATTTGAACAAATCCATTGCAGTTTTAATTCTTGTTTTAACACCCAATGTTTTAGTTAATGGAGCTTCAGGACCCTCTGGTTTTTGTCCTGCATAACTCGCAAGTTCAAATAATGTTATACCAAGAAGATTTGCAGTCTGTTCCATTGAAATTCCATGCTCGTAAATTTTGGATGCCTTGTTTATCTGCGCTTTTCTTAAAACATCCTGTATGTATTCTTTAAGTTTCCCGGAAAGTTTTGATACGGCATTTCTTATTGAGATAATACTATTTGTAAATTTTTTAGTATCATTTTTCTTTAGGGCAATTATTGAATTGTCAATA
Organism: Candidatus Woesearchaeota archaeon; assembly: GCA_964589905.1. Taxonomy (GTDB): domain Archaea; phylum Nanobdellota; class Nanobdellia; order Pacearchaeales; family GW2011-AR1; genus RBG-13-33-26. The sequence continues at coordinate 273 of CAZPUY010000065.1, read as the reverse complement.
GCAGAATTTATTATCTTGTAGAAATCTTTCCATCCGCGAAGTTCCCTGTATTCTGTCCTCTCAATTATTTTGCTTATAGAATAAACTGCAACAGCAACTGCAATATTGTCCGGATCCTGCGTCAGCGAAGCAGTGTTATTCGTCTGATTACTCAATAATTTCAATTTAACAGAATCATTATCCCTTATCGCATCTTTTGTCTCCTGAAGAATCCGGAGTATATTCTCTTTTTCCTGCATAACTAAAAAAAGAAATTATCATTAATAAATGTTA
>CAZPUY010000064.1:0-3268 GCA_964589905.1 Candidatus Woesearchaeota archaeon | reverse complement strand
TCCCAGAGGGCTGTCGGGCCCACAGGTCGGGTCCATCTCTATGATATCAACCGGGCAATGATCATGGCCGGCCGGCGAAAGATGACCAACAGGGCCGCCCGCCGACGTATCCGTTATATTCAAGGTGACGCCGAAAGAATAGCCTTTGGGGACAACACCTTTGATGCGGTCATGATCGGTTTTGCGGTCCGGAATATCACCCACATGAAAGAGGCTTTCCGGGAGATGGTCCGGGTCCTTAAACCCGGCGGTAAGTTCCTCTGCCTTGAGTTTTCAAGACCCCGTTGGACTTGGTTCAGACGACTTTACGATTTTTACTCATTTAACGTGATGCCGGCATTGGGAAGTGTCATCGCCGGAAACAGGACCGCTTACAGCTGTCTGCCGGAAACCATCCGATGGTTCCTCCTGTCCGACGAGCTCTCGGATATTTTCAGGGAGGTAGGTCTCAAAAATGTGCAATACCGTCTGTTGACCAACGGTATTGCCGTGGCCCATCGGGCGGTTAAATAGGGGCGAATTTCCTTGGAGAATGTGGATCTCACCGAAATCGTCAAATTCGACCGACTGGCCGATCATTGGTGGAATCCGTCGGGGGCCCTGGGGGCGCTGCACCGGATCAATCCCCTAAGGCTGAGATATATTGAGGAACGGACAACGCTCAAAGGCGCGAGGGTGCTGGATGTGGGTTGTGGCGGCGGGATTCTCAGTGAGGCCATGGCTGCCCGCGGTGCAAGGGTTACGGCTATCGACTTGAGTACCGAGGCGCTCACCGCCGCCCGGCATCACGCCCACAAGACGGGTGTGAAGATCGAATACCGACAAACGGCGGTAGAGGCGCTGGCATCAACGGCATCCCGTCATTATGACCTGGTGACGTGCATGGAACTGCTGGAGCACGTTCCCGATCCCCGGTCCGTCATCCGGGCCTGTTCCCGGCTTACGAAACCAAACGGGAATCTCATCTTCGCCACCATCAACCGGAATATCCAATCCTTTGTTTTCGCCATCATCGGTGCGGAATATATCCTTCGCCTCCTTCCAACGGGATCCCACCGATATGGAAAATTCATCAAGCTCCGTGAGTTAGGAGGATGGGGGGAAGAATGCGGTCTCGAACTGAAAGATGTGACGGGTCTGGGCTACAATCTCTTTACCGCCCGATACTTTTTAACAAGAGATACCCGTGTGAATTATCTGACGCATTTCAAAAGGGTTTATTACGTATCGGATCCTTTGAGAAATCGGTATCCTACGTTCGCGTTTCCTACATCCTCCCGGAGCGGAAGATGGAAATGATCAGCCAGATCCCCAGCACAGTGGCGATGGTATAACCCAGCAGGCCCAAAAGGGATGTTAAGGAAATAGATTGGTTCCCCATGACGGTGAAAACGAAAACCTTTTCGGAAGCGTCCAACACGAGGGCGCCGGCAATGATGGAGGCGGCCAGGACCATCCCCAGGATCAGACGGTTCAGGCTTCTTTCCAGACGGCCACCCATATCCTCAAACCCGCTGTGACGAAGCTCCAGTCGTTGTTTTCCTGAGGCGGTTTGTCTGAGTATGGTATAAAAGAGCTTGGGAGCAAGGCGGAGAAGTCTTCCGGAGGCCCAGGCCTCCCTTTCAATGGTTCGCAGGATCTTTCGCGAATCGTATCCTCCCTTCAGCATTTTTCTGGCGTATGGCCGGATCACTTCCAGAATACTGACATCGCTTCCGAGAATTTTGCCCAGTGATTCGGTCTGAATAAAGGTTTTCAGGAGCAGCAGCAGGTTGCGTGGCAAACGGATATGGTATTTGAACAGCAGCCAGATTACCTGCTCATAAACGTCCACCACGGAGATGGTCTGAAGCGTCCGGCCGTAGAACGGTTCGCTCATCTCCTTGAGGTCGGTGCGAAACGCGTGGAGATCCACTGATTCATCAACAATGCCGGCATCCAGGAGGGCGTCCATCACCAGGTCGTAGTCATGTTCGGCATAACCTAAAAACAAACGGGCGAGCTGAATCATCAACTCCTCGTCCAGGTGAGCGGTGATGCCGAAATCCACAAGCCCCACACGACCATCGGGCATGACAATGGTGTTCCCTGGGTGCGGATCGGCATGAACGAATCCGAATTCCAGCAATTGACGGGAAAGACTGCGCAGGCCGATCATGGCAATCGCTTTGGGATCAATGCCCATGCCCCTGATGGCCTCAACCTGGTTCACCTTGACGCCGGGGACAAACGCCATGACGAGAACCGCTTTGGTGGTCAATTCCCAGTGTACCTTGGGGATGCAAATTTCCTGGATATGTTGGTAATGGCGGGAAAATTTTTCAATGCTGCCCGCTTCGATATGCATGTCCAGTTCGTTGAAGATTGACCTTTCGAACTCCTCCACCACATTTTTCGCGCCGACGATCCGGGCCAGTTCAAGGGTCTTTTCCACCTTGCCGGCCAGGTAATACATTACGCGAATGTCGCTTCGGATCTGTTTGACAATACCCGGCCGGACCACCTTAACGGCCACCTGCTCGCCCGTATTCAGTTCGGCCTTATAGACCTGTGCGATGGATGCGGAAGCGATGGCCTTTTCGTCGAACCGTTTGAAAGCCTGGCTCAATGATTGCCCGAGCTGGTTTTCGATATAAGGTTTGATCGCTGCGAAGGGCTGCGGTGGAACCTGATCCTGAAGCTTCTGGAGTTCCTCAATATATTCAGGTGGGAGCAGATCTGCCCGAACGCTCATAAGCTGCCCGAGCTTGATGAAGCTGGGACCCAATTCCGTTAGCATATGGCGGAGCCGACGGGGCGTGGGCAATGTCATGACCGGGGGCAGACCCGCTCTTTTTTCGGCAATGGCGGGCCGTTTGACCAACCGGTCAGCCAGCATGCCGAAGCCATTTCGGACCAGTACGCGAGTGATGCTGGCAAAACGCCTCAGGCCACTGATGCCGATGAAATCCTGCTCATGTCTCATATGACCCTGTTAATTCCTACGTCATCCCACTTTGGGCCATCTTATGGTGATTTCTTTGAGCTTTGATGAATCCGAAATATAGCTCTCCACATAGCCGCACTGGGTGCACACATAGTTGTCGAGAGCTGCAATGGAGGTCAGGCTGACCGGGATGGAATTGCTACCGAACGGTCCGGTCTTGAGTTTGATGTCAGAACCACAATAGACTTCAGTGGAACTGCATTTAGGGCATTTTCCTTGTTTCATTTTTTACCTCTTTCATTGAAGGGAAATTCTATGGCGGCTGAATTCCTGAAAGGTTCG
>CAZPUY010000063.1:0-3405 GCA_964589905.1 Candidatus Woesearchaeota archaeon | reverse complement strand
AAATCCTTCTTTTCTCAAAAAATTTTCGGCTTCTTTTTCTGCAAAAGTTCTCATAAACCCAAAAAGAAATTTATTTATATATACCTTTCGAAATATTTTAATGAAAGACATCTTTAAACTTCTGAATCCTGAAAGTATCGCAGTTATAGGAGCATCAGAACATCCAAATAAAGTCGGTGGTATTTTGATGAAAAAATTGCTAAAATTCAGTGGAGAAGTAATCCCAATAAATGTCGAACACGAAATCATCTTCGGTAAAAAAACATATCATTCAATTCTTGATTATAATAAAAAAATAGATTTGGTTATAATAGCAATTCCTGCTCCGCATGTCAAAGATGTTCTTGAAGAATGCGGAAAAAAGAAAATAAAAAATGTGATAATAATCTCTGCAGGATTTTCTGAAACAGGAAATAAAAAAATAGAAGAAGAAATAATCAAAATCGGGAAAAAATACGAAATAAATATTCTCGGCCCGAATTGTTTCGGAATTGCAAATCCTTATCTGAATCTTGATACAACTTTCTCAAATCTTTCTGCAAAAAAAGGGGGGCTTGCATTCATAAGTCAAAGCGGAGCATTATGGAGTTACATAGCAGATGTTTCATCTTCAAAGAATATTCCGGGATTTTCTGCATTTGTCAGTCTTGGAAATATGGCTGGTTTGGAATTCAGCGACTTCATAGAATATTTCAATGAAGACAAAAAAACAAAAAAAATAATTCTGTACATGGAAAGATTAAAGCATGGAAGAAAATTTTTAGAAACCTGCAAAAAATCAAAAAAGGAAATAATCGCAATAAAAGCAGGAAAGACAGAAAAAGGAATTGAAGCGACAGTAAGCCATACAGGAAGCCTCGCAACAGATTTTGAAATTTACAAGGGTGTTTTCAGGCAGGCAGGAATAAAAATTGAAAATTCTTTTTCATCTGCATTTGGAATAAAAAGGAAAGAGATAAACACTAAAGGAAAAGATATAACAATCATCACAAATGCAGGAGGCGCAGGAGCATTAATAACAGACTATCTTATTGAAGAAGGGCATCATGTTAATCCGCCGGTTGATTTGCTTGGAACAGCAAGAGCAGAAGATTACAGGAATATGTTTGAGAAATTAAAAAACTCTAAAACAGATTCTGTCGTAGTAATTCTCACTCCGCAGGCAATGTCCCAGCCAGAAGAAACCGCAGAAGAAATTGTAAAACTTTCAAAATTTAAAGATGTGGTTGCAGTATTCCTCGGAAGAAATTCTGTAAAAAAAGCAGAAGAAATATTAAAAAAGAATAAAATACCTTATATTAGTGATATATAAAATGGCAGAAGAAATTAAACAGGAACTTACAAAAAAACAAAAATTAAAAACAAAAGCAAAAGAATCTGCAAGAAAATTCAGGAATGAATTTAATAAATCACTTGCAACTGCGATGATAGCTGCGTTTGGATTTCTAACTGCTCTTGTATGGAAAGATGTAATAACAGGTTGGGTTACAAAAATATCAGAAGCTAGTCCTGTAAAGAGTAGTCTCATAACTGCATTAATTACCACTCTTATTGCTGTAATGGGAATTCTGATAGTATCAAAATTGAATAGTGAAAAAACAGATAAAAAAAGTGATGGAAGTTCTGTCAAGGTATTATAATAAAAAAAGAACAACCTTGAACAAAATGCGTAAAAATCCCGATGCATTCAGGATACTTATTTCATGTCTTCTTTCTTTAAGAACTCAGGATAAAAATACAAAAATTGCTTCAAATAAATTATTCGCTGTTGCACAAACGCCTGAACAAATTCTCAAATTACCAATAAAAAAACTTGAAAAATTAATTTATTCATCCGGGCATTATAAGAAAAAAGCCAGGACATTAAAGCATGTTTCAAAAGTCTTGCTTGAAAAATTTGATGGAAAAGTTCCTAAAACCAGAGAAGAATTAATGAGCATAAAAGGTATTGGCCCTAAAACAGCAAACATAGTTTTGGCATTTGCATTCGGAAAAAAAGTTCTTCCGATAGATACTCATTGCCACAGAATTCCAAATCGTCTTGGCTGGATTAAAACCAAAACACCTGAAAAAACAGAAATTGAATTGAACAAAATTCTTCCAAAAAAATACTGGGCTAATTTTAATTCTATATTCGTGCAATTCGGAAAAGAAATTTGCCAGCCTATCTCTCCTAAATGTTCAGTCTGCCCTGTAAGCAAATATTGCCCAAGAATTGGTGTGAAAAGATGGAGATAAATTTAAAAAATGTTCTACCTTACTAATAGCAAGAGGTAAAATGAAGAAAATATTTTTTATTTTAATATGCACTTTAATTTTATGTGTGGGCAGTATTCATGCAGCAAGATTGCCAACAGTAAATGGAGACTCTGATGCTTGGGGAGATATACTTAATGAATATTTATCAAGGATAGCAGGAGAAAATGCAACAGAATTAAATCAAACAATGGTTAATGGAACTAATATTTATGATTCTTCTATTAATACAACACATATAATAGACGGGACAATTACTGATTCAGATATTTCTGATACCACAAATTTAACTCTCGGAGATAAAATAACTTTTGCATTCGGAGAAATAATTGATAATATTGTTGATGGCTGGATAAGAGTTACTGGAGGATTAAATGTGACAGAAAATATGGAGGTGGGAGGAAATGTGACAGCAGATTATTTTATCGGAGATGGAAGTTTATTGACTGGAATTTCAGGAGATAGTTTATGGGCAAATGTTTCAGGAGTTGCAACCTATAATGGGAATGTTAGTGCAAATTACTTCATTGGAGACGGGAGCCAGTTAACAAATTTAAATTTAAGCAGCAATGCCACAAGGATGAGAGTTACAAAAGATGATGCACAATCATTCCCTAATGATGCTGCAACAATAGTTCAATATGATGATGAGGATTTTGATAATTTAGGAGAATATGACAATGTAAATTATAGATTTACAGCAACACAATCAGGATATTATTCTGTCAGCGCGAGTCTAACATCAAATACTGTGGCATGGGACGCAGGGGAAGTTTGGGTTATACTTTTATATAAAAATGATGCACAATATAGTGCTGGTTTTTATAATGAAATTAATGCGGCAGGAACATTTTATGTCTTTTCAACACTAAACGATATTATTTATCTGGCAGCAGGAGATTATATAGATATAAGAGTTTATCAGAGTCAGGGTGCAGCAGTTAATAATTATGCTAATGCGGCATATAATTATTTCTCAGTTCACAGGATAGACATTGCAGGCGGAGGAAGTTCTGGAGGAGGAACAACAACAATTGTCTCAGGAAACATAACAACATATGACACTGGATGGGTTGCATGTGATGACTGGACAGACCAGCATTTAGGAACAACTGTCGGTAATGATGTTGCTCATAATCTAAATGCTCC
>CAZPUY010000062.1:0-3408 GCA_964589905.1 Candidatus Woesearchaeota archaeon | reverse complement strand
AATATATAGATATCTTTTTGAGACAAACATCAATAATCCTGTACAAAATTTAATTTGGCCAAATAAATTTACAAATTATATTGAAGAAGTAAAGAAGTATTCAAATCGCTTATTGAAATCAATTGATTATATGGGATTATCACGAGTTTTGGCTATGATAAAATTATATTCATTGTCTGATGATGAATCAGATTTTATATTTAATTTTACAGAACACTTTGCAAAACCATTTTTCTATAATTCAATACTACAAAATGAATCTAAATGGAACAAATTAATACGTTCTTTCAATCTCATAAGGCATTTAGCATATCTAACATTAGATGTTCCATATACAGGATTACCTTTTTCATCTTGGATACCGGCCTTTTTTAAACAATTATTAAACACAAGCAATTGTACTTTATCAAGAATTGAAGAACAAATATGTGAAGTTTTATCTCCAGTAGAAAGAATGACTTTTGATTTAATCTATCACTCATCTGAAGCAAGAATTGAAAGCTTATTAATAGCAGATATTACCTATTTAAAATTAATCAGACTACAACGACCAAGTGTTGAAATTAATCGATGGCTTAAATGTGGTTTTTTCAAAGATTTACAATTAAATAAAATAAAAAAAGGACAACATTTAAAGCGAATTGCAAGTATAAGATTTCGAAGTCACTTTGCTTCTTGGTTTGATTCGCCAATTAAAATTGAAACTGAATTACGTAAAAAAGGATTTACATATCCTGCCGTATATGAATATAAATCATGGAATACAGATAAATTGTTAGAGCCAAATGATAAAATTATTGATATATTGACTAAGAATAATGCCAAACCTGAAAATATAGGGAAATTGATTCTTTGTATTATGGAAAAAATTGATAGTATTGATGCCAAAATTGAAGATGATTTTCAAATGATAGTTAAAAATGATATAGAAGCATCATATATACAATTATTATCTAGAGCTATCGATTTGTGCTTTGAAAATGTACAACTTGATGTTGAGCCATGGCCACTCAAAAAATGGGGTTATTTCCCTAGTGTTAGTATAGCAGAAGGAAAAGGGATTATATGGGCAAGCAATTCAAAAATGGATGATAATTATGCAAAACATATTATGAGAGATAAAAGTCGTTCTATCAAACGTGAATATAAAGAAAAATATTCTGAACTAAGAGGTATCGCTGCAATAAATAAAAGTTTACGCAGAAACTGGTCAAATAAAAATAGATTTCAGAGATGGTTAATAGTAACTGCATCTTTAAGATTTTGCAAAGATTCTATAAAGTTAATTGAATTTGATGGTGGTCTTGTTAGAATAGCAGTAAGAAGTGGAAATATAACATGGTATGGTCTTGAAACGAAATCTCGTTCTAAAAGTCCAACAGAAGTTCTTAAATCAAAAATAGGAAACCTTAAATTACCAGGAAGAGTATATACTTTATCTCATCGTCATGCATATGTTGAAATACCATTAAAGCCTTTTAGAATTAATGATTAGATTATTATCACATAAATCTTATTAAAAGCAATAATTCTTTGCATGGTTACCTGTATACAGAAAATAATTTTTTTAAAAGCACTTGACACTATATACATTTGTATATAGTGTATTAAAACGAAGGAGAAAAGAATGTCTACACTTATACATGCCATTAAAAAAAATAATAAGAAAATATATCGTGTTTATGGAAGTTGGGGTGAACGTCAATTTCCAAAAATAAAATCAAAAGAGGAATTATACTCATATTTAACAAAAGAACTTAATTTACCAGAATCAACATCAAAAAGAGATATTGTCTTCATTCTAATGAATAAATCTTGGGATGGTTCAAAATGGATTGATGATTTTCGTGTGAAACTTAAATCAATCAGGGAATCCAAGAATCTTACTCAAGCACAGTTGGCATCAATGGCAGGATTAAGTCTTGAGGGTATTCGCGCATTAGAGCAGGGATTACGTCTTCCTAGCGCAGATACTGTAAGGAGAATAGCATTTGTTTTATCGGTTGGAGTTGATAAATTACTTCAAATTCCAAAAATTGATCCAATAACTGAAACGCATAATGTACTAAATTCATGAATAGGTATGGTATATTCATAATATTCTTATACTTAAATATTTTAATTAAGAGATTTTAAATGAAAATAGAAAGTAATGAAGATTTTATTTTATTCCTTAGTGTTGATATTATTAATTCAACAAAATTGAAAACCATTAATAAATCATGGCAAAATATAATTACTAATTTTTATATTAATTTCCAAAATATTTTCTATAATCAATGTGAATATTTAGAAATTATTTCGAATAGGAAAAAGAGAATTAAAAGTGTAATAAATATAATGCCGGTAAAATTATGGAAAACAAGTGGTGATGAAATGATTTTTATTACAAGTATAATAGAATCACTTAAATATCAAAATAAAAATATTGAAAATAAAATAACTATAAATAAATACTATGAGCTTATAATATGTTACATAATAGCATTTAAAAATGCAATTGAAATATTCAATGATAAAAATGAGATAAAATTGAAAGGCACTGCCTGGGTAGGTGATTTCCCAATTAATAATAAAAAAATTAAGATTGAACAACACAATATTTATAATCTTGGATATCAATATGATTTTATAGGTAAATCAATCGATATCGGATTTAGATTATCCAAACATTCAACTTTAGGTAAATTAGTAATTTCAATTGAGTTAGCTATAATATTATTAAGAGATAAAGAGATAATGCAGAAAAACGATATTCCTATGAATATTACTTTAGAATATAATAATATTAAAATATATTATGACAATAGAGTTGAATTAAAAGGCGTCTTAGCTGATCTATACTATCCATTAATCTGGATTTATATCAATGATAGGTTATTAGAATTGGAATTAGAACTAAATTATAAGTCTACACCAGAAAAGACTATTTTTCAAAAATATCTAGGAGAATTTATAAATAAAACTGAAAACAGACTACATTATCCATATATCCCTGGATCGGTAAAAGGTGATCTATATAGTCAAAAATGGGAAAGCTATGATGAGGAATTGAGAGATATAATAGCAGATGTCACTAATCGGTAAACTGACCCCTCTGTTTTCGGTATGTTGACCCCCTGATTAGTTAAAGATAATTATCACCAAATCCATTATTATTTCAATCTTGTTCTGTAACTTTTTCCTTGAATTTTAATGACATGTGAATTATGAAATATCCGGTCAAGAAGAGCGGAACTGACTACAGGTTCATTAAACAGTTCATCCCAATTTTGGATTGGTCTGTTGCTTGTGATTATAATGGAGCCGTTTTCATATCGCTCTGAAATAATTTCATTCATAATATTAAGATGTTGATTGGTAAACGCTGTCATACCCCAATCATCAAGGATGAGCAGATCGGGTTTT
>CAZPUY010000061.1:0-3438 GCA_964589905.1 Candidatus Woesearchaeota archaeon | reverse complement strand
TGTATTTCATTATCTTTATGGCTGTTTTTTTTCTGCTGATTATTTTACTAAAAGGAAAACTTTATAGAAAAATAGAAAGGAGTATCTATAAAATAATCCCTTCTTTTTCAAAATTGAGTCCCACAGTTAGAAAATTGATAATAATATTGATTTTTGTTTTAGTTTACATGCTAATAAAACAGGCGGTGTTTGCTTGCCTGAAGCTCGCCGGGATTGATGTGCAGAAAATTATGCTGGATACAATAAACCGGTCAATAACAAATAAATCGTAAAGAAACTTTTATAAACTATTTTCTGAATTAATTTATATTCTCAAAAGTTAAGGAGCAATTATGGGATTAAAATCAGCGAAAAAATTGATGAAGAACCGAAGAAAGTTCAGATGGAAAGACAGAAAATACAAAGTGAAAACTCTTAATTTGTATGCTAAGGCAGACCCTCTTGAAGGTGCAAATCAGGCAAAGGGAATTGTTTTGCAGAAAGTCCAGAAAGAGGCAAAACAGCCAAATTCAGCAATGAGAAAGTGCTGCAAAGTTCAGCTTAAGAAAAACGGAAAAATGATTACTGCTTTTATCCCGGGAAACCTCGCACAAAAATTTATTGACGAACATGATGAAGTTTTGGTTCAGAGAATAGGAGGAAAACAGGGAAGAAGTAAAGGAGACATCCCAGGAGTAAGATTCCAGGTGATTCAAGTAAATGACCAGCCATTGCATTTGTTAGTTAATGGCAAGATAGAGAAAGGTAGACGTTAAAATGACAGAAAAAATTAATTTCAAAATATTTGATTTGTATGATATTTCAGAAATTGAAGTAAAAGACCCAGGATTAAAAACTGTAATAAATCTTGAGCCAAAACTTATTCTGCAAAGTCACGGAAGAAATGTCCAGAAATTAGGGCAGACAAAAGTGAATATTGTTGAAAGGCTCATAAACAGAATTGCTGTTGCCGGACACAGAGGAAAAAAACACAGAGTAGCAAAAGGACTTGCAACAGGAAAATATTCAAAGAACATGAAGATTACAATTGATGCACTTAAAATAATTGAAAAGAAAACAGGAAAAAATCCTGTGGAAGTTTTGGTAAAGGCAATTGAGAATGGTGCACCGAGAGATGAGATAACTGTCATTGAATACGGAGGTGCGAGATATCCTCAGGCAGTTGATGTTTCTCCTCTAAGAAGAGTAAATCTTGCATTAAGATGGCTTATCCACGGAGCATCAGACAAAGCTTTTAACAAAAAGAAAAATTTAACAGAAGCGCTTGCAGAAGAAATCATTTTAACATATGAAAATAACGGAGAAAGTTTTGCTTTAAGAAAAAAGAATGAATCTGAGAAGCAGGCTGATTCTGCGAGATAAATAATTAACATGGCAGAAAAGGAAACACAATTTCAAAAAATACAAAAAATTAGCAGGACTCAAAAGAACGTTAGAAATATAGCGACGAGCGCGCACATTCATCATGGAAAAACTGCACTTACAGATAATCTTTTGGCAGCATCAGGATATATGGCTGCAAAATCTGCGGGCAGTTTGGAAGCAGGAATGGCAACATGGCAGCATGCTGACGAGCAGGAAAGACTGATGACTGTTGATTCTGCAAATGTTTCAATGGTTCACGATTTCCATGGGGAAGAATATTTAATCAATCTAATTGATACTCCGGGGCATGTTGATTTTTCAGGAAATGTTACAAGAGCGATGAGAGCAATTGACGGAACTATTGTTTTAGTGTGTGCTGTCGAGGGAATAATGCCGCAGACAGAGACAGTAATCAAGCAGGCACTCAGAGAAAGAGTAAAACCTGTTTTGTTTATCAATAAAGTTGACAGACTGATGAAAGAAATGAAACTCACTCCTGAAAGCATGCAGCAAAGATTTGTTAAGATTATCAAGGAGTTTAATGATTTGATAAGCAAGATTGCAGAACCTGAATACAAAGAGAAATGGCTTGTTAATATTAACGACGGAAGTGTTGCATTCGGAAGTGCAAGAGAAAACTGGGCATTGTCTGTTCCGTTCATGAAAAAGAAAGCAATAACATTCAAAGATATTTTTGCACTTTATGAAATGAATGAGCAGGAAAAAAAAGAATGGGTTTGGAAAAATGCACCCCTTTATGAAGTTCTTCTTGATATGGCAGTAAAACATTTGCCTAATCCTCTTGATGCACAGAAATACAGAATTCCGAAAATCTGGCACGGAGATTTAGAGAGTGAATTCGGAAAAGATTTAATGACATGTAATCCAAAGGGAAAAATTGGTTTTGTTATAACAAGAATTGTAATAGACCCAAGAAGCGGAAAAGAAATTTCAGCAGGAAGATTATTTTCAGGAACTATAAAAAATGGAATGGAAGTTTATTTGAATTTAGCGAAGAAAAAACAGAAAGTTCAGCAGATTTTTATTTACAATGGGATAAAACCTGAACAGATTGAAGAAATCGGGCCCGGAAATGTACTTGCAATTTCAGGTGTTACAGGAGAAGCAGGAGAAACAGTTACATTAGAACCAGAAACTCCGTTTGAAGAACTGAAACATATTTTTGAACCTGTTGTTACAAAATCAATTGAAGTAAAAAAAATGATGGATTTGCCAAAACTTGTTGAAATATTAAAGCAAGTCGGGAAAGAAGACCCGTCGGTAAAAGTTGAAATTAACGAGCAGACAGGCGAGAGTTTGATTTCAGGAATGGGGGAATTGCATCTTGAAATTATTGAGAACAGGATAAAAACAGAAAAAGGACTCGATGTAAAAACCTCTGCACCGATTGTTGTTTACAGAGAAACTGTCAATAAAGAATCTCCTGAAATGGAAGGGCGTTCTCCGAATAAGCACAATGGTTTTTTCATTTCAGTTGAGCCGTTGGATGATGATACTTACGAGAAAATAAAAAGTGGAGAAATTCCTGAAGGAAGAGTTAAGAAAAAAAGCACTGAACTTGCTGCTAAACTTTCAGAATTAGGATGGAGTGGAGATGTGATAAGAAATGTGAGAGATGTTTACAAGGGAAATATTTTCTTTGATAACACAAGAGGTGAAGTTCATATCGGGGAAGTAATTGAAATGGTTCTTGATGCATTTGAAATGGTTATAGACAAAGGGCCATTAGCAAGAGAGCCGTGCACAAAAATGAAAGTTTATTTGGAAGACATAAAACTTCATGAAGATGCAATTCATCGAGGTCCGGCGCAGGTTTATCCTGCTGTTCGTGAAGCAGTAACAGAAGCAATGAAAAAAGGAGATGCGTGCCTTTTGGAACCAGTGCAGATACATTTGATTGATATTCCTGACAGATTTTTGAGTGCAATCACAAAACTTGTCGGAGGCAAAAGAGGACAAATGATTGAAGTCAAACAGGAAGAAGGAGAAACAGCAGTCAGAGCAAAAATTCCCGTCGCTGAAATGATTGGATGGAGCAATGATTTGAGAAGT
>CAZPUY010000060.1:0-3458 GCA_964589905.1 Candidatus Woesearchaeota archaeon | reverse complement strand
ACAACCCTTGTGCGGAAAGCCTTCCCCCGAAAACCTTATATTAACCTGGAGGAACCTGATACCCGCGAACAGGCGCTGGCGGATCCGCGCGGTTTTTTTCGCAAACTCCCCCATGGCGGCGTGTTGGATGAGGTTCAAAAAACCCCGGAACTGCTCTCTTATATTCAAAGCATCACGGATCAAGAAAAAAGTTCGGGTATGTTTATCCTTACAGGCAGCAGTAATGTTTCCTTTATGCACCGGGTTTCCCAATCTTTGGCGGGCCGCACGGAAATCCTTAAACTGCTGCCCTTCTCATTATTTGAATTAAAAACCTTTTTGGATTTTAATCAGCCGGATGAGTTTTTACTCAAAGGTTTTTATCCAAGACTCTACCATGATCAGCTCGAACCAATAAGGGCTTACCGCAGCTACTATGAAACATACCTGGAGCGGGATTTGCGCACATTTATTAATATAAAAGATATCAGGAGTTTTCAGAAGTTTATCCGTCTTTGTGCGGGCAGGATCGGTTGTCTCTTCAATGCCCATCAGTTGGCCAACGAGGTAGGGGTGAGCTCTCACACGATCAACGCCTGGTGCTCCGTGCTGAAGGCTTCTTACATTCTGTTTTTCCTACAGCCCTTCTATGCCAATACATCCAAACGTTTGATCAAATCTCCCAAACTCTATTTCTATGATGTAGGACTCGCCGCCTACCTGCTTGGTATCGAAAACACGGTACAACTGAGTCGTGACCCCAAGCGCGGCGACCTTTTTGAAAATATGGTTGTCATGGAACTGGTAAAATATCGTTATAATCAGGGTCTGGACCATAACCTGTATTTTTACCGGGATTCCAATCAGGTGGAAGTGGATCTGTTGTACAAGACAGGCAGTCTGTATAACGCTATTGAAATTAAATCGGCGGAAACCCTCCATCCCGAAATGTTGAAAGGTTTACACGCCTTCTCCAAAAGTTTTCCAGATGTGATTCATAAGAAATATCTCGTATATACCGGAAAAGCGAATGAGTTTTTGGGGGTTGAGGTTTTGCCCTATGGGGATATATATAGCTGCCTGGGTGAATAAAGCGTGTATACAAACCGAGACTGCAGGCCGCGGGGTGAGGTTTCCGTCCGATACCCGCAATCCTTTGGGTTTACAAGGGAACTTTTAATGGGCAGGGACGATGGGTTTTTTATAAGTATGGCCAACGTTTTCATGAATGTGCGATTTCGCTTGATTTTGTATGATAAAAATACATTTTATCATGGTTTTTTTCTTTTTTAGTTTGATTTTTTATGATAGATTGTTGTCCGTATTAACGGCCCGGGAAATCAATTTTAATCTGTTGGGGGGGACTCGGGATTACGCCGCAAACCACCGGGAGATGGGTCGGTATTCTTAAATCCACTTATCAATAGTGATTTATCCGGGAAAAAAAATCTTTCCCCTCACCAAAAATGATTACGTATTGCCGTTTAATATGTACTTGAAGTAGCCGACCCGATTTTCTTTTAACAGCTTTGCGGTTTTTTTAAAACTATAACTTGACAATTTTAAAGTATAACTTTAAAATTGTCATATGTGGATTGAAAGATATATTGCCCATGAACTGAAACAATTGGCAAAAACATTTCCCATTATTGTGCTTACCGGTCCGCGTCAGGTAGGAAAAACATCGCTGTTTGAGAAGTATTTCCCTGATTATCATTATGTCTCACTTGATTATGCCGGGTACGCGGAATCCGCCGCCACCCGGCCGGATGAGTTTCTGGACAAGTATTCCCCTCCCGTAATCATTGATGAAATCCAATATGTGCCCTCGTTGCTGCGGTATATAAAAACCAGGGTCGATCGTGATAAAACAGCCAAGGGCCGGTATTTTATTACCGGATCTCAGAGCTTTCCCTTGATGAAGTCGGTTTCGGAAAGCCTGGCCGGAAGGGCGGTCATAATCCCCTTCCTCGGTTTTTCCATGAATGAATGGTATAACTGTGCCGAATTGAAAAAGCGATTTACCGACCGGGATTTTCTCTGGCGGGGCGGCTTCCCCGCTCTTTGGGCGGATATCGATAACCCACCTGACCGCAACCGGTGGTACCAAAGTTATGTAACTACCTACCTTGAACGGGATGTGAGGAATTTGCTGAACATCGGCCGCTTGCGGGATTTCGAACGATTTTTGCGGGCCTGCGCCATTCGTACGGGACAGATTCTGAACATGTCCGATCTGGGCAGGGACGTAGGAGTTTCCCCCACAACCGCCAGGGAATGGATCAGTGTATTAAAAGTCTCAAACCAGATAATGCTTTTGGAACCGTATTACCGGTCCATGGGAAAACGCCTGACCAAAAGCCCCAAACTTTATTTTACCGACACCGGCCTTTCCTTGTTTTTGGCCGGTTATGAAACCGCGGACGCCCTATTTTCTTCGGCCCAGGCCGGAGCTTTCTGGGAAAACCATGTCATCTGCCAGTGGCTGCGGTGGCGTGACTGGCAAAGCACGGCTTCCGGCCTCTGGTTTTGGCAGGACAGGAGCAAAATCGAGGTTGATTTAATAATTGAAAAAAACCAAAAACTCTACGCGATTGAATGCAAACGTAAGGAAAACCCGGACAAGAACGATATCAAAGGTATACTTAAATTCAGGGAAATGTATGGTAAGCAAAACATGGGCAGTGCGTACATCGCCTGTACCACAAAGATCAACTATGATATTACCGAGGACATTACCGCCATACCGGGGTGGGATGTCTGGGGATTGTAAGAAGATAATCCTGTATAATAATTTCATTCTTTAAAATTGAAATTACTATTTCTGTTTTTCTTTTGAATGTCCATCTTTATACTTGTCCTTCCATTGTTTCTTCCCCTTTTTCTTAATATATATTGTCCAGTTCTAAAGGGAAACAGTATAAAGATTCATACCGGATGAAAGACCGGTTGAAGATAGGAGTCGTCGACTTCTAATTTTTTGCCGGAACCTGCAATTTTATTCCGGTGAAATCCTGCAATTTTAAATCGGTGTTGACTATAGGTTAAAGCCGGGTGTATTAGACGCTTTATTATTGCCTGATAATAAAGCGTCAGTATTGATTTCATGGGCACCCCTATTAAAAGGATTGACAGATATATGGGAAAAAATAAGTTCTTTACTTGATGAAAATGATGTGCTTCTTATTTCTTCTGAATTACGCAGGGTAATGAAAAAAACAAAAGACTTATTTTATGAATCAAGGGTTCCTCTTCAATTGATAAGTGATGATAAAGAGTACCCTGGCGAAAAATATTTAGAGTTTTTTATAAGTTATATTACTTCGCTGCTGAATTATCTAACGGCAGGTATTTAGATGTATTTTAGAAAAACATCTTTAACGAGGCTCATTGTTCGCTACTGTCAATAATTTTTCGTAATGTTCGGCCCGTGTGTCTTTTCCGGCCTCCGTTCGTTCATAGCGATCTGCGTTGCAGAG
>CAZPUY010000059.1:0-3461 GCA_964589905.1 Candidatus Woesearchaeota archaeon | reverse complement strand
TGGTTTTCTTTCCGTTAATTTCTTTAACAAAAAATAATGGAATTAAAGACAATGCAGAAATTCCTGCAGCAATAAAAATTATCGTTTGCATTTCCAACTGCAATTTCCAAAAAAGAAAAATAACCAACAAAGCTCCGATTATCGCCCCTGAAGTATCCATCGCCTGATGCAAAGCAAAACCTTTTCCTGTTTTTTTAGTGGATTGGGTAATAATAACATCTCTTGGAGCATCTCTTAACTTACCAAATCTCTCAAGAGAAATAAAGGTGATTATCGCCTGCCAGGAATGTGCCAAAGCAAGAAAAAATTTAAAGATTACAGATAAAAAATATCCAAAAAAAACAAAGGGTTTTCTTTTGCCAATTCTGTCTGAAAGCCAGCCCCCAAAAATTTTAAACAGACTTGCAAGCCCTTCTCTCAAACCGCTTATCAAACCAACAGCAACTCCTGAACCTCCGAGAGCAATTGTGTAAAAAGGGATAATCGGAGTAATCATTTCACTCCCTATATCATTAAAAAAACTCGAACCGCCAAGAAAGAAAATATTTCTAAAACTTTCTTTAACCCCTTTTTTCATGGAGAGAATAATCCATTATGATTTATATAAATTACCCATATAAATAAGAAAATAATCAAAAGCCTTTTAACCCAATTCTGTTTCTTATTTCTATGACAAATCAGAAAATTCGCCAGCCGATTGTGACAATCTGCGGGCATGTGGACCACGGGAAAACCAGTATTTTGGATTTTTTTAGAAAGAGCTATCTTCAGGAAATGGAAGCAGGCGGGATAACTCAAAAAATTTCTTTTACACTATATCCAAAAAGCCAGATAGAAAAAACATTCCCGATAATAGCAAAAAGCAAAATAGAATTAGATATTCCCGGTTTTTTATTTATTGACACGCCTGGACATGCGGCTTTTACAAATCTAAGAAAACGTGGTGGAAGCCTGGCAGATTTGGCAATTCTTGTAATAGATATTAACGAAGGAATAAAACCTCAAACAGCAGAAGTAATCCAGATTTTGAAACACAACAAAACTCCCTTTATAATCGCATTAAACAAAATTGATAACATCTCAGGTTTCAGGACAAATAAAAATCCTGAAATAAATCTTCAGAAAAATATTGAAACCCAGCCAATAAACATTAAATCAATTTTTGACGAAAGATACATGACAATTGCAAGCGCTTTAAACAATCACGGACTTGACGCAGATTTGTTTTACAATATAACTGATTTCACAAAAAAAATTGCAATGGTTCCGTGTTCTGCGCGAACAGGCGAAGGCATGAATGAACTGATGATGATGCTCTGCGGATTAAGCCAGAAATATTTGAAAGAAAAATTAATACTTGGAACAGAAGCAAAAGGAGTTATTCTGGAAGTAAAAAAAGAAAAAAATAATGATTATGCAGAGGCAGTTTTATATGACGGGGAATTGCAGAAAAGCGATGAGATTGCAGTCGCAAATATTGAAGGAAATCCCATAATCACAAAAGTCCGTGTTATCGAGGAAATTGAACCATTAAGCATCAGATTTAAAATAAAAGAAAAAGTTCATGCAGCAACAGGACTCAGAATTCAACTGAGTGAAAAATTTGATATTCTTCCTGGCATGCCTTTTCTTGCATACAAGGGAGATAAAGAAAAAGTAAAAGAAATTTTCAAAAAAGAACTTACAGAAAATATCAGGACAGATAAAAAAGGAATTATTGCAAAAGCAGATTCTCTCGGAAGCCTTGAAGCATTATTAGTTTTGTTAAAGCAGAACAATATTCCGGTGCTTAAAGCAGGAATAGGAAACATAAACAAAAATGATTTCTCAAATGCAAAGGCAAATCTTGAGATAGATGAAATGGATGCGATAATTCTTGGTTTTAATGTTTCAATAAACGAAGACGCCAGAGAACTTTTTACTGAGAATAAACCAATAAAAATTCTGACAGATGAAGTAATTTACAAACTCATTGAAAACCTTGTAAAATTCAGGGATGAAAAAAGTAAAGAAATAGAAAAAAAGAAACTTATGGAACTTGCGACTTTGTGCAAACTGAAAATTCTTCATCAGTATGTTTTCAGGAATACAAAACCTGCGATTTTCGGAGTAAAAGTTGAAGCAGGAAAACTGATTCCAAATATAAATTTTATCGACGAAAATGAAGATGAAATCGGAAGGATAAAAGCAATACAGCATGAAAATCATTCTATTCAGGAAGCAGACGAAGGCATGGAAATTGCAATCTCTATTCCGGGAACTAATTTTGAAAGGCAATTAAAAGACAGGCATTTCCTTTACTCAAACATTTCAGAAAAGCAGTTCAAAAATTTCAGGAAGAACAAAGATTTGCTTTCTCAAAATGAAATAAAAATTCTTCAGGAAATTGCAGAAATAAAACGAAAGAAAAAAGAAGATTGGGGCAAATAAAGATTTAAAAATAAAAGTTTACTTATTCATTTATGAAAAAGGGTGTGATAATTGCAGTTTTAATTTCATTTATCTTATTTCCATTTCTAAGTGCAGAATGCAGTATAAGTGTCTCGATGATAAATCAGGATCCATACCCTGCAATTCCGGGAGAACCAGTAAAAGTTGTTTTTCAGATTAATGGAATTTCAGACCCTGATTGCAATACAGTAAAATTCGAAGTCAAGGAAAGTTTCCCGTTCACAGTAGACCCCGGCTCAGTAAATCCGATAATAATAAATTCAGGAATATATGCAAAGAGATACAGTTCTTATTACATTGCTCCTTACACAATAAGAATCAGTGAAGACGCGCTTGAAGGAAATAACCCGATAGAGGTAGGATATTCTTCAAATTCAACAAATATTATTGGAGAAAGATTAGGTGATTTTAATATATACATAGAAGATACAAGAGCTGATTTTGAAGTTTTTGTAAAAGATTATGAAGCAAGCACGCAAACATTAACTTTTGAAATCCTGAATATAGCAGAAGTGGATATAGAGGCGCTGACAATTGAAATTCCGAAACAGGATAATATTGAAATAAAGAAAACTGACAGAGTTGTTGTGGGAAGTTTGGATTCCAACGAATACACTACTGCTGATTTTGAAGCAACTCCAAAAGACGGCGAAATTAAAATAAAAATAATTTACACTGATTCAGCAAATGTCCGAAGAGAAATTGAAAAAACAGTTATGTTTGACCAAAGTTATTTTGAAGGATTAAACAGAGATAAGCAGTCCAGTTCATTCTGGGTTTATATAATTCTTCTTGCAGTAATAGGTTTCTTTGTTTGGAGATGGTACAAAAAACGCCAGAGAAAAAGATTGCATCATCGGGAATGAACTATAATTTCTGGGAAAATAAAAAGAAGATTTTAATAAAATAAAAAAGCAGGTGATAGAATTAATAAATTCTTAGTTCCTTAACTGCCCGAAAGCAATTAAGCGTGTCCCGAAGGAATTTGTAATATAATGATGATTGCAGGG
>CAZPUY010000058.1:0-3486 GCA_964589905.1 Candidatus Woesearchaeota archaeon | reverse complement strand
GGGATGTACGGCCGAGACCACGCTGGTCAAAGGCCAAGATTTCGAAGTGATCCGCCATCGGCATGTTGAAGATATTAAGGGCGCGGCGCAAGTCACCCCCTGTTCCGCTGATGCTCAGCAGGCGTGGGCCTCTTCCCCGGATCTCGTAGTACACCTCGATATCGCGAACCGTAACAAACGGCATGTCTCATCCTCATCAGAGTTGGTATCTCCGCCGTGCTTCTCTTGCAGCCATAAACCGGTCATCCCACCCACGTATAAATCAACCGTATCATGACGCCATGCCCCTGAACTGTTTTTTCGTCTGTATTTTCTGTATGTTAAAGGAGTTGCTTACTAACTTACGTCCCCCCGGACCCAGTATCCAGTGCACAGCAGATCCATGTAGACAGGTTGCGTGGCATACGGGCCGTCCCGCGGCTCAACTACAAGCCCGTTTCACTGTATGTGAAGACTGACTCGGCAGGCTCTTCATACGTCCCCCTGTAATACCTATCGGTTTTGCTCAGATAATCGTCATATCCTGAATAGATATCATAGTTGTATGTATAGATATTAAGGTATTTATATCCGGTGGGCCTGAATGCAGCAAGTGTTTCAGGAAGCTCCGGGAATACGATGCTCGTCCTGGACGGAGGAAGAGTGAATGAATAGCTGAAATAAGATTTATCAGGAGAACTTGTGGAAGAGGAAAGAAAAATCCTAACGAACTGTGAAGAAGGGTCGCTTCCGCTCCATAAAATGGTCGGACAATTAGGCTTTGTCATAGAAAACGTAAGGTTAGAGGGTATTAAAGGAGTTTTACTGAAATCGAAGACCTGACTCGATTGCGTCAGCGATTTTTTGTGTATCCCTATCCGTGAATCACTGGCCCCATCCCCGTCCCCGTCTAAATAAAGGTTAGCAATGAATTTGTAGCTTTCTCCAAAATCCAAAATATAGGGGATGATTACCGATGATGGCACCGGGGGTTCACCCCAAATACTAAAGACAAATGTATCCGCATCTTTTCTCGTGATCGGATTCGTGAGGGAATACTCCATTGCCGACTGCGGGATGTTTTGCAAGCGGTACTCTATCTCTCCAAGATCTGTCTTATCAATGGTTACATCGACGGTGAGCCCGTCATAAAAGGTCTGATCGAGGAGGAGGCCGTAACCCACCGGATTATCATTCGCATCGTACCCGACCGCGACAACTGAAATCTTTCCGTCACTCTGGAAAAAGTACGAGCCAACATAAAGAGAAAATGAATAAGAATCTCCTCCGTAGGTAATCCCCCCCACGGTAACCGTCCTGTAGGCTATTCCGCTTATGCCGTCCGTTACATTCACATTCAGGGTTCCAGAATCAAAGCCATCGGTGCACTCAGATAACACGAGTGTCACCTCTGAAATATCAACGTCGTACACTGCTTCAAGAAAATAGTAGTGATATGAAGATGACTGGCAGTCGATTGCGGCAGTGACAGTTGCATTTACGGGAGGGTTTTGGAAACGTATCATTCCGGTTGCGTCTGTAGTGCCGAAGGTGACCATACTGCCATCGGGATTTCCAAGCACTACAGTTGAATTGGCGATCTCTTTACCATCCGCATTTACCACCCTCACGCGGAGCGAACCGGGGTTGCCGTCATCGCTACACCCCGAAAAAGATATGGAAATGAAAATCACAAGAATTGCACAGAGCCTTGGACAAAAATCCTTTTTCATCGCATTTTCTCCCCAATGCAGGCCTTCGGCCGCAACCAAATCAGTGGTCCCGCTTAAGCGGGATTACAAACAAAGATTCTACACTCGTGGGACTCCCTTTTTCCCAGCGTACTTCTCCTTTTCTTTTTGCCGCAAGACATATTTCTGGACTTTTCCGGCAGATGTCCTTGGTATCTCTCCGAACTCCACATCCTTGGGACACTTGAAGTGAGCCATCCGATCGCGACAGAAGGCTATGATTTCCTCATCAGTGGGATGGGTTCCGGGCTTGGGATGCACAAGGCACTTTACCACCTCACCCCACTTTTCATCCGGCTTACCGTAGCAGACCACCTCGTCAACATCAGGGTGCTCATATATGCAGTTTTCCACCTCCACACCTATAATATTCTCTCCACCACTTATGATCAGGTCCTTAAACCTGTCTTTTACCTCAATATAGCCGTCAGGATGAAAAACCCCGCCGTCGCCTGTATAGAACCATCCGTCCTTGAAGGCCTTTGCATTTTCCTCGGGTGCCTTGTAATATCCCTGCACAACATCATTGCCCCGCATGATTATCTCCCCCATGGTCTTCCCATCCCACGGCACATCTTTTCCATCGGAATCGACTATCCTGATCCGTCCGGCGGTTATGTCAGGCACCCCCTGCCGCATCTTCAAAGAAGCCCGCTCCTCTTGGGGAAGTGAGTCCCATTTGGGCTGCCATTCACAAATAGTGAACGGTCCGTAGGTCTCGGTAAGTCCGTAGGCATGCCTTATTTCGGCTCCCTTACGTTCCATCTCCAAAAGCATGCTTTCAGGCGGAGGCGCTGCAGCATTATTGATGATAATTTTTTGGGGGAACTTTTCTATCCCATGTTCATCCATATACTGGCCCAGCCGATAGAAGACAACTGGCGGTCCTGCCATATGCGTTACACCATGAGCCATAATAAGACGCCACATATGCTCTACCTCAGGGGCGGGCATGCATACATTGGTCGCCCCCACTCCGGACGTCGCCCAAGTCCAACACCAGCCGTTGCAATGGAACATGGGCAGGCTCCAGAGATACACTGAATACACATTCAGCGAGTGTTCAATAATCTTTGTGATGGCATGGAGGTATGCACTACGGTGAGAATATACGCATCCTTTAGGTTTACCTGTCGTCCCGCTGGTATAATCAATGGCCAGGATGTCGTTTTCATCCTCAAGTTCCAGCCTTATATATTCGTTACTGGCCCTGCCTATGAACGCCTCATAATCTTCTCCTTCAAGCTCTCTTTTAGGAGTCTCGCCGTAAGTATCCCGACCGTCAAAGACGTTTATATACGTCTTGACATTGGGCAGGTCCCCTGGATTTACCAGGTCGGCAACTCCGGCATCAACAATCATCACCCTGGCTTCAGAGAGGTTTACGATGGTAGCAACCTCCTTAGGCGATAGACGATAATTTATGGCAACGATGGCGCCTCCCGTGAGTGGGACGCCATAGTGGGCCTCGAGCAAGGGCGGAAAGTTACGAGACAGGAATGCGACGTTTTCTCCTTTCCCGACACCTATCCCCTTCAGGGCATTGCTCAGTTGATTCACTCGGTCAAAGAACTCTTTCCACGTCCAAATCTTGTGCTTATCGATGACTGCCGTCTTTTCCGGCATGACAACCGCAATTCGCTCCAAAAATGACAAGGGGGTCAAAGGCTCATACCAATGTTTCAATTCAT
The DNA here is from genome assembly GCA_964589905.1 of Candidatus Woesearchaeota archaeon. Classification (GTDB taxonomy): domain Archaea; phylum Nanobdellota; class Nanobdellia; order Pacearchaeales; family GW2011-AR1; genus RBG-13-33-26. The sequence goes on along the minus strand of CAZPUY010000058.1, from coordinate 65 downwards.
CCGGCATTTCATTCCCTCCTTCAGTTAAGGGGTCTACCCCTTCGTTGCATAAATAAAATGCCAAA
>CAZPUY010000057.1:0-3532 GCA_964589905.1 Candidatus Woesearchaeota archaeon | reverse complement strand
TGAAAGAAATGCTTTCAGAATCATTTAAGATGTTTCCTGTATCATTACAATAAAATTGGACACTGTGGGGACCTTCTGTCATAGTTGAGTTTGTATAAATGTAATTATTATTAGTTGAATAATAGACTGTGATGCGGATGTGATCTATCCCTAAATCTATACAATCGAATTCTAAACTAAGTAAATGGGCAGAAATAGCCACACCAAAATTGTTGTCATTTACATCTTCTGCTGTCCAAGATTCTCCCCATAAATCAGAAGAACTTCCATAAGATTCGTATGCCATTACAACAGGATAATCTGCAGTACTAGCTTTGTTATCCCCTGTTACAGTCCCATCCTTAACAATTCTTACTGAATTGTCATGACTTCCTCCACTATTAGATCCTCCATATTTTTTTATATCTACTGAGATTCCTCTTATGGTTGCTTCTGAAGGAATAGAGAATCCGAAATTTGTTGCTTTGAGGTAATTAGTATCTCTGGCAATATCAAAGCATTTACTGACAGTGGCTTTATCTCCATCTTCTGTTTCAGCATAGGTCGGGTCGCTCCATGCAATTGTTCCCACACTATCATCATTAACTACTGTTCCTGGTGAATTTGGGTCTGTGGAGTAACCAATTTTCCAAATCATTGCTTCTTCTGTAATTGCTCCTCCATTATTACCTAGATTAACCCATCCAGAAGCATTTTTACAATAATGATATGTATGGCTACAATCGGTTTCAGAAGCAGACAATTCTATTTTATCGGAGTGGTAATTAAAACATGAATCTGGAATAGAAAAAACCAACTTGGGTAGAACAGGATAGTCCGCAAATTCCCATATAGCACCTATAGCATTTATTGGTTTTGTATAATTAACAAGGAGAAAGGAGCCCCCGCCTGAACCACAGCTAAGTGAGGACCAGTTTCCATCTATCATATGAGGAATGTTACATAAACCACCAGGTTCACAACCAAGAGAATATCCTCCACTATAATCTAATCCGCAATTTCCGTCAATTCCTGTTTGGTCTGTTGTATTTGCAGACTCCTGATAACATAAATAACCGTAATCTAAAGTAATATTCTCTCCGCTATCCAAACTCATCCAGCAGGAATCAACTGCTTCATCATCTGTTGCAGTAATATTGAAAACAATTTCTGCTGTATTGTATGTTTGGTTCAGAGGAGAATTAATTATCACATTAGGGGGAAAGCTAGTAACATTCCACCACATTGCTTCTTCATAAACATTATAATTCCCGCCTCCTATAGATGAATTTATTGTATGCCACGTTCCATTATAACAATAAGAATCAAAACTCCCTGAACCTCCATCAGTTACAAAAGTTTCAACCTTGAATATTAACTTTGAACTATCATAATTCCAACAATCAGAAGGAATTGAATAATTAAAGATAGCAGTAGTTGCTCCTTTTTTGAGTTGCCATTTACTGGAACTAATTGCATTTATTGGTTTTGTATAATTTATTAAATATATAACATAATTATCTACAGTATTTGGTTCTGAATAAGTAATCCAATTTCCATCATAAAAATCAGAAGCATCATTAGTATAAGAGTTATTAGCATAGCTTCCGCTATAATTCAACCCACAATCTCCATCAATTCCTGTTTGGTCTGTTGTATTAGCAGATTCTTGATAGCACATGAAACTTGCTCTGACAAAACCAGAGTAAAGTCCTATTAGTAAAACAAAAACAATTACTAAAAATATAATTTTTATTGTATTGAATTTTTTGCTATTCTCCACATATCTGTCCTCCACTTGAGAATGTTATACATCCTGTCAAACTTATATTGCCTGCGACATCTAATTTTTGTGATGGACTTGTTGTTCCTATTCCTATTCTTTCTGCTGTAATGTTTCCAGTAACATTCAAATTTCCAGTGATTCTCAGCCAGCCGTCAACAAGATTATCTATAAATTGTCCAAATACAAAAACAATTTTATCTCCAAGAGTTAAATTATAATTTCCCATATCAAGATTTGAATCAGGTATAATTCCCGAGATAGTTACATTTCTTGCTGTGAAAGCATACGGATTTCTTGCAATCTTGGAAGCATTAATTAAAGTTCCATCCCTGTAATAACAAAGCCAGTATTGGTCTGAATAATTTAAATTTGTATTTTCCAGATAATAACTTATAATTCCTCTTGAATCTGTTGTTAAATTTGTGTAATTGTTATAAACAACATTTGCGCAATCTTCTGATGTTGAGATATTAAATTCAAAATGAAATGTTCCTGTTACAATATCTCCTGAAGAATTTACCGTCTGTATATTTAGATGTAATGTGTCTTCAATTGATGCTGCTGAGAAAAAATTCATAATGAAAATTGATATGATAATTAATAAAATCAAACCCCTCTTTTTCATTATGAATTTAGTGTTAAGATATTTATAAAGTTTATTAGAATGTAGAGCAAAAATTTACCTACAAGTTTCCGGGAAAATTTTACCGAATATAAACTAAAGATTATTTTCTTACAAAAATAGACTAACTATAATTAGTTCAAATCCGATTTATTTAATATGAGCCTGCACAGATTTGAACTGTGGACCCCTGCCTTTCTCAGATAAACTAAGAGTTATGCAATCCTAACGAATTACATTCATATAAGAGCAGTGCTCTAACCTGGCTGAGCTACAGGCTCATCTGAATTTAGAAATTTTTAATCTATTTAAAATTTTTTATTATCATTGCAATTGCTGGTTTTAAAACTATAAAGAAAGGTTTTTAAGGAAATTAAATTTCTTTTTTATGTCTATAGCCCCCATAGTTCAGAGGCCAAGAATGCTGCCCTTTCAAGGCAGTGACCCGAGTTCGAATCTCGGTGGGGGCGTTATAGTTTACAAAATCTTTAAACCTAAAAGTATACCGATAAGAATCATTATTCCACCGCCAATCTTTTCTGTGTGCTTAAAACCTTTAAGTTTTCCTGCCAGAAAAAGTGCTATCACTAATGAAACAAATGTTGCAACTATTACTCCTGTGCAGATTTCTATCCAGGTTCCTTTAGCTAATATTAAATTAGAGTAGGCAATAACATCGTCAATCCCTGTAGCCCAGAATAGCACGAGTCCGAGTCCAATAAATCTTATATCTGTTAGTATTGCTGAATTTGAACGCTTTATTTTTTTCTTCATTTGAAGGACATGGCTTTTTTTATGCTGTCTGGTTTTTCGTCTACGGAAAAATGTAAGTAATCCAAGACTAACCAAAACTGTTCCGCCGATTAAATGTCCTATTGGCTGTCCGTTTATTACAAGGTATTTTTTCATTAATGAACCCGCAAAAATAGCAATTACAAGACAGATTAATGTTCCGAGTATTATTCCCAGTGAAAAGAATTTTTTATGGTCTTTTTGATTATGTTCCAGATAAACACTTGCATATGCCAGTGTATCATCAATGCCTGTAGCAAAGAAAGCTACGAATCCAATTGCAAAAAGTATAAGTGTTTCGATCATTCTCTTTTTAATAAAAAATATCTGATATTTATAAGATTATCTAAATA
>CAZPUY010000056.1:0-3548 GCA_964589905.1 Candidatus Woesearchaeota archaeon | reverse complement strand
ATGACAACAAATAATCTTAACACACCTGCAATCCCGAATTGGTGTCCGGGATGTTTTAACTTCCAGATACTGGCAGGAATAAAAGAAGGACTTGCTGAAGAAATTAAGAAAGCAGGCTCTGAACAAGTTCATGCCTCGTCCGCCAAAAATGTCGGGCGAAAGAAAAAAGATGATTTTGCGATTGTGACAGGAATTGGATGTCATGGAAAGATGTTTGATTACATTAATTTGAATGGGATAAATACATTGCATGGCAGAGTTTTGCCGACGTGTTTGGGAATAAAAGTCGGAAATCCTAACCTGAATGTTCTTGGTTTTTCAGGAGATGGAGATGCTTATGCAGAAGGAATGGAACATTTGATTCATGCTGCAAGATTTAATTCAGATATAAAATATTTCGTGCATAATAATCAGGTTTTTGCACTGACAGTAGGACAACCGACACCGATAACTGAACGTGGATTCAAGGACAAGACAAATCCTCTCGGCGTTAAATTCAAACCATTAAATCCTATAAAATTAATGCTGGCTGCAGGAGCTGGTTTTGTTGCAAGAGTTTATGCAGAAAAGACGCAGATAAAAAATGTATTAAATGAGGCATTGAAACACAAGGGATTTGCATTCATAGAAGTCATACAACCATGTTTAATTTTTCATGCAGACCCTGAATACAAAAATAAATTTTATGACCTAAAAGAATCAGGACATGATAAAACCAATTTTGAGCAGGCATGGAAAAAAGCAAGTGAGTTCGATTATGATATTCCCCATACTGAAAAAATTGCTCTTGGAATTTTTTACCAAAAACAAATGCCGACATTAGAAGAACAATATCCCCAACTTGCTGAACTGAAAAAAAAGAAAATCGGCTGGAAGGATATTAAGAGATAAATTTATTTGAAATAATTTTTAATATTAGAATAAACTCTTTGGAAAATATTTTGTTTTGTTCCTGGTAATGGTTTAAATGCTCTTTTTCTATATTCTTCTCCACTTGTTATTCTCTGAACTAAATTTCCTGTTTTTTTATCAATTCTTGGAAATCTGTCTATAAAAAGATCATAATCTTCTGGTGTGTATTTAAAGTCTCTGTCTATAATATCCTTAACCTTTCCATCAATACCATCACCAGCTCCACCTACTCCCATAAATATCACACTCAAAAATATTATTTAAAGATTTGTGTAATTTCCCATATACATAATCTTTCATAGAATAATTTCTCGCAACCAATTTCTTTTGCCTCATAGCCGAGTTTTTTAAAATCAATATCTTCAGAAAGTGAAGAAGTTATTAAAAATATTTTTCCATTTTTTTCAAGAAAATTTTTTGCCTGTTTAAGAAAATTCAGGATTATTTCATTTCCTTTTTTTCCGCCTGTTGTAGCCAGTTTGGAATCTTTCGGCTCTCTTGCATCTTCCGGCAGATAAGGAGGATTAAATATAATCAAATCATATTTTTGTCTTGGAATTTTATCAAACAAATTAGAATGGATGCAGTTAAATCCAAGAAGATTGCAATGTGAAACTGATTTCTTATCAATATCTGACGAATAAATATTTTCTTTTTTTATTCTTAAATTTTTCGCTGTCTCAAGATGAATCCCGCTTCCTGTTCCGATTTCAAGAAATTTTAAATCAGGATTTTTCTTCAGCAGTTCAGGAAGTTTTTCCTTTAAAATTCTTGACATTAAAAAAGAATCTTCTGCCGGCTGGTAAATCATTTTAAGTAAAGAACCTGCTAAAAAAATCTATTAATTGCTGTTTGAATAAGAAAATTAAAATTAAAAGAACAACCAGAAAAGCCAATAAAAAGAACAGAATAAAAATTATTTTTTTTCCTTTTGCATCTTTTGTTGTATCATAAGTTGAAACTTTCTGAGCAGGTTTAGGCGGCTGATTAACAGGAATTTGTTTTCCATAAGATGAAACTTTTTGTGGGGTTTGTTTTGGAGGCGTTTCGGGAGAAGTTTTTGGAGAAGGAACCTGTTTTTTTTCAGGCATAACAGGAACCTGAGGTTTGGTTTCAACAACAGGTTTTGATTCTGACAAGGCTCTCGCAGCTTCTTCAATTTCTTCTTTTTTATATCCTGAATTAAAAAAAGTCATCATTGCTTTTTTCATTGATTCCCCTCTTTCAAGAGCAGACTTCAAACCACCAAGAATTTCTTCATTCATTTTTGTTGTATATAAGAAGAATATTAGATTTATAAAATTTCTATAATCTTAATCTCTGTCCGTTTTGCATCAGGTGGCATTCTTTTCCTGTCCTGTATCCCAACTCTCTTGCAAGTTCAACCATTGGAGTAAGATGCATTAATGAACCATGAGCAGGAATTATATTTTCAGGATGAATTATTGAAATCAAGTCCCTTAAATCTTCTCTTCCTGCATGCCCTGAAACATGTATATTATCAAAAAGTCTTACACCAAATTTTTTTAATCTTTTGTCCATTTGTTCTTTATTCAGTACATTCACAGGGGAAGGAATTGTCTTTGAAGAAAAAATGACACTATCTCCTGAATGAAATGAAAAAGGAAGTTTTCCTCTTGCAAGCCTGTCCATAATGCTCCCTGGTTCTCCCTGATGCCCTGTGCATACTATAAGAGAATTTCTTCTGTCTTTCTCAACTTTTTTCAGGACAGAATCTATCTGATTCTTGTAACTTACAAGCTGTATATCTTTTTGGAACGGACACATGCCGACATCAATTGCAGAAGAGACATATTTTTTCATGCTTCTCCCCATAAAATAAATTTTTCTGTCAAGTTTTTTTCCGAAGTCAACTATGCTTTTCAATCTCGCAATATGAGAAGAAAATGTTGTTACAAAAATTGCTGAATTCTTATTGTTCACAGTAAGCATAACTTCTTCCAATAATGCTCTTGCTATTTTTTCACTCGGAGTTTTTCTGTCTGTTCCTGAATAAAGAGAATCAATTATCAATACTTTAATTCCTTCCTTTGAAATTTTTTTAAGCAGTTCATAATTTGGCGGCAATCCAAGAATGGGATTATTATCTAATTTGAAATCGTTTGCATAAAGAACAATTCCCTCAGGAGTGTGAAGCGCCATCATAGAAGTCTGAATTGTCGAATGTGTTATGTTTATAAAATCAATCTGGTAGTTTGCGCTTTTGCCTTTTACAAAAAAAGAGGAATTTGGATTTACTGTTTTTATTGGATTGGGAATTTTTGTGTCTTCAAGTATTTTTTTTAATACTTCTATTGTAAAAGGAGTTCCAACAACAGGCGCGTTATATCTGTAGGCAATATACGGAACAGAACCTATATGGTCAAGGTGTGAATGCCCTAAAAGAATAGCGCGAACTTTTCCTCTCAAATTTAATTTGTCAAGAATTAAATCATCAGGCAATGCGCCGATGCTTCTCAATTTTTTTTCAGAATATTTTTGCTGCTGTGTTTCCTGTTCCTGAAGTTCAACTATTGCAGGAAGAAAAACACCCATATCAAAAATAAATACATCTTCGCCGGTTTTTACAACTGTCATATTTCTTCCGACTTCGTCAAATCCGCCAATTGTGTGAA
>CAZPUY010000055.1:0-3560 GCA_964589905.1 Candidatus Woesearchaeota archaeon | reverse complement strand
TAATCCAAAATCTTCTTTTATTTTGGATTCTTCCTGTAGTCTTATCTTATCAAAAGGTCTTTTGGGTTTTGAATATTTTTTATGTTTTCTTTTCATTTTTATCTTTTAATTTCATTGGTTTTAGTTTTCTTTTTTATACCAACACCTTTCTTTTTATTTTTTCTGAAATTACTCTTTGTTCTTTGTCCTCTTGCCGGAAGTCCAAGAGCATGCCTGTATCCTTTATAACTTTTAATTTTTTTTAGCCGGTTTATATCAAATTCTTTCTGTAATTCCAAATCGCTTCCTGTAAGATATTTATCTTCTCCTGTTCCCATATCCCTTTTTCTATTAAACAAAAATATTGGCATTTTTGGATTTGTAATAAATCCTTCAATTCCCTGGACTTCTTCTTTTGTTAATGAACCTATCATTCTATTTTTGTCTAAATTCAGTACTTTGCAGATTGCATTTGCCACACTCCAAGATATTCCCTTAATTTTTGTTAGTCCAACGTAAATTTTAAATTTCCCTTCAATATCTTTTGATAAAATTCTGACTATTCTTTCTTCATATTTTTTGTCAATTTTTTGTTTTTCTAAATTTTCCATTTTTATTTTACAAAAAGGTTGTGCCTTTCAATATTTATTAATTCGTTTAATATTCTTTTTTCTATTGCCTTTTCAGGATCTGGAAGATTTTGTATTCTTTTTTTCATATCCTCAAAAGATTCGAATTCTTTTTCTTTTCTTTGATTTAATATTTCTTGCATGTGTTTTTTCCCGAACCCAGGAATTAATTCTATCTGATGTAATCTTTTATTTATTGCTTCAGCTTTATTAAAAAAATTAACAAATTCCGGTTCTTTTTCTTTAACCATTTTTTCTATGAATTCTTGCAGGTGCGTTTTTGCAGATTCTGTTAATTTTTCCCTGTTCAGTCTTCCGAGAATGTAATATACTTTATCGCGTTTTCCTTCCCCAATATATACTTCTTCTTCTATTTGCAATGATACTCCCCTTCGGGGCACCAATTCAAGCAATACCAAATTCTTTTTTCCTATAGCCTGAGCTACAGGCATCATTTTCCCTTCTAAGGGATATCCATTTGGTAGATAATCTAGTATGACTGCAAATTCTTCTTTTTCCATTTTTATTATTTAAATTTTTTAATTGTTTCAAGTATGTTTTTTGTTTCATCCTCATCTAAACTAACATCAATAAAAATTTTATTCAGTTCTTCTTGTGTTTCAGGAAGAATATCTATAATCTTTACTGTGTTTTCCGGTTTTATTTTTATGATATTAAGGTTTTCTATTTCCCTTTTTAATTCCTTAGCATCTTTGATTTTTAATTTATTAAATTTTTTTATAAAGCCCACTATCTCTTTCTCATTTTCTTCATTTTTATTTATATATTCACTTGCTTCAGCCATACTTAGTGGTTCATTATTTTTTATCATTTTAACTTCTATTGATTATTTTTAATCTGCTTTATTTTTTTTAAATGTATTGGCTCAATTAAAATTTTTTTGTATTTCCTTCCATCTTTAATTTTCACGATATATGTTTTTCCTCTCACTCCTTCAACAATCCCTGTGATTCCCTGAAACCTTTTTGGGAAACTGGATTGGACTGCAGGCTCTCGCGAAATCGCAACAAAATCTCCCTCTTTCAATTCCTGAAAGTATCTGCTAAGTTGCAATTTTCCACGTGTTTTGACAGGTTTCCTATTTGCCATAAATTACCCAAATTTATCTCATTTAAAAAACTATCTTTTGATTAAAGAATCAACGTCAAAAACTATATTATTTCTTTTTTTAGAATATCTTTCCATTCAACACTTGCCTGGTTACTTTCTTCTTGTTCCTTGAATAAACTTAAATCTCCTCTGTCTCTCGCTTCATCAGTTGTTTTTTTTATGTTATTCCATTGTTTCGGACCCCATACTCCGACTCCGCATTTATCACAAATTTCCATGGAACGATTATCTAGAATATTTATACCGCAAAAAATACATTTAACCATATTTTCACTCTTTTGTTATCTTGAAAAATAAAATTAGTTTTTAAAGATTTATGTTTTTGGAAAGAAGAATTTATTTTTATTCCTCTCGTTTCTTTTTTAATCTTCTCTTTTTTATTGTTCTATAAGTGAAATATCCCCCACTTAATATTCCTATTAAAATATACAAAGTATAACTTTTTTTTACAACAAGCCCCAAAGTCTGAGCTTCTTTTAATGAATATGTTTTGAGCATTATTGTTTCTGTTCCAATATATTCTTTATTTGTAGCATCTCTATATTTTAAAATAACAGGCAGATTAATTAAATCTGAAGCATCAGAATCTAAACGAATTTTGTAGTTAACAGAATCAAAGTCATCACTATTTATATCCCCAATATATTGTTCTTTATTTGTTAAAAATTTAATTCCAGAACTATCAGAAGTTTCTACATAAACAAATTTTACATCACTCAATCCGGAATTGATAACCCTTATAGTAATTTCATTATCCTGTCCCCTAATTAATACAGAATCTTCCGATGAAACTTTGAGTTCTGGTTTTGAATTCACAGTCAGACTAATTAAACTAACCATTTCTTTTGTTTCATTATCATTTCCATAATAATAACTAATTAAGACAGGAATCTTATAAATTCCTGAAGCAGTTTCTGGTAGGGCAATTAACTTAAATGTAAATTTTTCTTCATCACCATCATCTAACTCTTCCAAAAATTCTTCAGAACTTGATTGATAAGGAGCAAATGGGACTTCACTTAAATCGAGTTTTACATTTAAATTTTTAACAGGATCTTCCAGGATATTCTCAATTTTTATTGAAACACTTGAAACTTCTCCCGGTTCAATTTCTTCAGGTGAACTTGAAACATCTTTTATTGTTATTGCACTAATCAATACAAGAAAAGTCAAACCAAATAAGAACATACAGATTATTAACAGAATTTTTTTGCCATTCATTTAATTTCTTGCAGGTATAACACTTTATAAATTTATCAGTGATAATTTTCATATTTTACAAAGTTTTATAAACCAAAATTAAGAGATAATATTATGATAATTCCAGTCAGGTGTTTTTCATGCGGAAAACCTATAGGGCATCTTTGGGAAGAATTCAAAAGAAAGATTTCAGAAGGAGAAAACCCTAAAAAAGTATTGGACGAACTTGGATTGGAAAGAACATGTTGCCGTTCTATGTTTCTAGGACAGACAGATTTAATTGAATTAGTAGGGAAATTCAAGAAAAGTTAATTACTTATTTTCCATCTATTTGTATAATTACATTTTTTACAAATTATACTTTTTACCCTTTTTTTTATCCTAACCTTATCCTCACCTGAAAAAGGATTAAGGCATTTTTTGCAGAATAATTTTCTTTTTCCTTTTAAGGGAATATTATAATTCATTGCTAATTTTTTGATTTTCCTAATTTCTTTCGGAGATTTGCTTTTTATATCTTTAAAAAAATCTTCAATCTTTTCTTTAGCCTCTGTTTTCGAAATTTTGTTTTTCATGGATTATGCGGAAAGAAGGATTCGAACCTTCGTAGGCACTAAGCCA
>CAZPUY010000054.1:0-3655 GCA_964589905.1 Candidatus Woesearchaeota archaeon | reverse complement strand
ACTCTTTCCTCATCTTCTTCCCAACTACATTCTGTTATTGGCAAGACAAGCAAACCTTCAATTCCTCTTAAGACCTCATAAGCAGTTTTAGCAGCTTCTTGTTTGAGAGTCTTCATAACAATTAATTCTCCAGCATAAGGAACATTTTCTCTTGAGAAGCATGTGTTTTCTAAATTGCCACTCCTATCTGTAAAAACCCGATAAGATGTAAGAGAACCTTGAATCATCCATTCTTGGGAAGAATCTAAAACTTTTACTGGAACATTATATTGTATTGTCATACTAAAAAGAAGTTGTTATATTTTTAAAAATTTATACACTCTAAGGTAATAGTAAAAATTATAAATTTAATTCTATTAATATTATTATGAAATCGCTTAAACCATCAATGCGTGAAAACAAGAGATATTTACTGGTAGAGGGAAAAGAATTAAGGAAAAATATTGAAAAATCTGTCTTAGATTTTATCGGAGTTTTTGGATTTTCAAAAACAGGACTTGAATTTATCAAAGAAAAAGAAAACTCTGTGATAATTTCTGTAAATCGGGAAATGGCAGATTCTGTCCGTGCATCACTTTGTGTGTGGCCGAAAAAGATGGAAATTAAGAAGGTTAGCGGGACGCTGAAGGGGCTGGGAAAAATTTAAATACCATTATTTCTTGTAAAATTTTGAGAGAAAAGAAAATTAGATTAAGATTATAAATTTCTCCAATATTAGAAAATGGATATACCATTAGACATACAACATCAGCAGATGGGCTATGACAGAACTGCAACAATGTTCTCGCCCCAGGGTCATTTGCTTCAGGTAGAATATGCTGAAAAAACAGTCAGACTTGGAAGTTCAAGCATTGGCATGACTTGTTCTGACGGGGTTTTCATACTCGCAGATTTGAGAACAGAAGACAAACTTATTGTTTCAAAGACAGCAAACAAAATTTATGAAATTGATTCTCATATAATATCCAGCGTCGCAGGAATTGTATCTGATGCAAGAGTTCTTATTGAAAGAGCGCAGGTTTTAGCACAACAGCATAGAGTTACTTACGATTCACCGATTGAACCTGAATTGATAATTAAAGATATATCAAATTTAAAACAGCAATTTACTCAATATGGCGGAGCTCGTCCGTTTGGTGTTTCTCTAATGATTGTAGGAATCAATAACAAAAGACCAGAACTTTATACAAGCGATGTAACCGGAAATTATCTTGGTTATTATGCAAATGCTATTGGAGAGAATGACGATAAAATAAGAGAGAAATTAAGAGAAAGATACAAATCTGATTTGACAATCAAAAAAGGAATAAAACTTGCATTGGATATTGTAAAAGAAATTGAAGAAAAAAAATTTAATATGAACAGATTTGAATTATGTTATATTACCAACAACGGAGAATTAAAAAGACTTTATGGAAATGAGTTGGAGGAATTTGCAAAATGACTGAAAACAGGAAATTTTCAGCACAACCTAAAGGTTGTAAACAAATACAAAACCAAGGAGGTTTTGCATAATGACACAGACAACAGCAAGAATAAAAAAGGAAGGAAAACATTTTGAAATTATAGTTGATTTAGATAATGCTTTAAAATTCAAGAAAGGAGAATCTTCTGAAACAGGAGCAGAATCAGACAGAGTTTTCACAGATATTAAAAAAGGAAATGTTGCATCTGAGAAAGATTTGAATGAAGCTTTTGGAACATCTGATGCAGATGAAATAATCAAAAGAATAGTAAAAGAAGGGGAAATTCTTGTAACACAGGAATACAGAGATGAAGAAAAAGAAAATAAAATCAAGCAGATAGTTGACTTTCTTTCAAGGAATACAATCAATCCACAAACAGGAAATCCACACACACCAGAAAGAATAAAAAGAGCAATTGAAGAGGCGCATGTAAATATAAAAAATATTCCTGTAGAAAATCAAATAAGCGATATTGTTGAAGGAATCAGCAAAATTATCCCGATAAAAATTGAAACCAAAAAAGTAAAAATCACAGTTCCTGCAATTCATACAGGAAAAGCTTATAGCATAATCGGACAATACAAAGAAGAAGAAAACTGGCTTAATGACGGAAGCCTTGAAGTAATTGTAAATATCCCTGCAGGAATGATTATGGATTTTTATGACAAATTAAATTCAGCAACGCATGGTAGTGTTCTGACACAGGAAATAAAAAATGAATAAAGAGATAGCAAACTTTTTTAGAGATATGGCGGTAGTAAGATATTGTAACAATAATAATAAAAATGGAGATGTATATGGTAATGTAGAAATATATTCCCATGAGGGAAGAATGGGTATATTAATTGATGGAAAAGAGTTCGGAGCTAAAAGGGAGATAAATATATAAAATGACAGAGACAAAAAATCAAAGATTTGTTGTAATACCAGGAGAAGTAATATTTGAAGGAGAAGATTATTTGCCTGGTGAAGGAACAGAGAGACAGGAAAATAAAATTATCGCAATCAGATTTGGGCTTGCAGAAGAATCGAAAAAACTCGTTAAAGTAATTCCATTATCAGGAGTTTATCTGCCAAGAAGAGGAAATGCTGTAATAGGAAAAGTTGAAAATGTAACTTTCAATGGATGGGTCATAAATATAAACACGGCTGAAAGTGCTTTTCTTTCACTTATGGAAATTCCAAGATATGTTAACAAAGATGATTTGAGAGAAGTGATGGATATTGGTGATATGATTTTTGCAAAAATATATTCTATAAACAAAAGAGGGATAGATTTAACTTTCAAATCAAAAGGGCTTGGAAAATTAGAAGGCGGGATAATAATAAACATAAATTCAAATAAAGTTCCGAGAGTTATAGGAAAAGAAGGAAGCATGATATCTCTTATAAAAGAAGAAACTAACTGCAGGATTACAGTTGGACAAAATGGTATGATATGGATAAGCGGGAACAAAGTTGAAGATGAATTATTTGCGAAAAAAGCAATTTTATATATCACTGAAAAATCTTTTATGTCAGGTTTAACAGAAGAAATGAAAAGATGGTTTAGCTCTGAGAGGGAATCTCAGGCTTCGCCCGACAAAAATGTCAGACGAGAAGAAAACAAGGAGAAGAAAAAATGACAGCAAAAAAATCTGAAAATTTTGAACGTCCGGACGGAAGAAAACAGAATGAAATGAGAAAAATAACTGCAAAAGTTGGCATAATCCCAAATGCAGACGGAAGTGCGATGTTCGGATTTGGCGATACAATTGCAATTGCTGCTGTCTATGGGCCAAAAAAAATGCATCCGCAACATGCCCAGAACCCTGAAAGAGGAACATTAAGATGCAATTACAATATGCTTAGTTTTTCTGTTACAGAAAGAATCCGTCCTGGTCCAAGCAGAAGAAGCACAGAAATAAGCAAAATAACAGAATGGGCTTTGCAACCAACTGTTATGATTGATGATTTTGCGGCAAATGTCGTCGATGTTTATATAAATATTTTACAGGCAAATGCTTCTACAAGATGCGCCGGAATAAATGCTGCTGCAATGGCTTTGGCACATGCAGGAATTCCTATGAAGAGTCTTGTAACAAGCGTTTCAATCGGAAAACTTGACAAAAATCTTGTGGTTGATTTAATAAAAGAAGAAGAAGATTGGAAAGAAGGAGAAGGAGCGACAGATATCCCGATAACATTAA
>CAZPUY010000053.1:0-3687 GCA_964589905.1 Candidatus Woesearchaeota archaeon | reverse complement strand
AAATGAAAAAATATTCTGAAGAAATTTTGGAAAAGCTAAACTCGCGACCTCGCTTACATAACAATGACATTACTTCCGCGAAATCGCTCGGAAAAAACTATACTGCGAGATTAATCGGATTCAAGATAATTGTGAAGAAATGGAGAAAAGCGAGGTAATAATTTTTTATCCGCAACTTGCTGTTGTTGAACTTCCTGTTGAATCCCATCCAAAATAAGGGCTGGGTGCTTCAGAAGATAATTCTGTTGAACATTCTCCTGGTGTATCTTTAAATGCAGAACAAATTGCATCCAAGTAAGATGAAGGGTCTCTGGAACTTGAAACCTGAACTCCATTAATAACAAGTGTAGGACTTCCCTGAACACCATATTCATCATTTAATTCAGCATCAACATTGAATTTTGGATAATTCTCTCCTGTTTCCAAATTCTCTGTAACTGAAAATTCTTTATCTGCCTCTGCCATACAAGTTTCCAAAGCACCTTTATCAATTCCTGCTAGAGCCAAACAAGCATTTACATTATTTCCATTTGTAATATATCCGTTAGATTCAACTCCGTCTCCTTCTAAAAAGCATGTCATATAATCCAGGAATTTTTCTGAATCAATTTTCTGAATGCAATATTCTCTTAAATTCTCAGTAACTTCTTTTTCTCCGTGCATTGCATAATAAACATAACGAATCTTAAAATCAATTTTATCTCCAAGTAATTTCACAGCAGGAATTATTCCTTTTTCAGCCTGAGTTCCATACGGGCAATAACTCATTACAAACAATTCGACAATTGGTTTATTAGATTTTGGAACTTCTGTTTGTTGTGTTTCTGCAGGTGTTTCTGTAGATTCTGTGATTGTGTCCATCATTCCCACAAATTTTCCGTCTTTTGTCATGTAATAAGGAATTGGATAAGGTTCATTTTTATAATTAAAATAGATTTCATACAATCCGCTTTCAGAAGAAACTCCTGTAACTGTTATGTCATCCATATTAGCACCTTGCTCTTCCAAATAACTTAGGAATTTTTCTCCTGCGCCATCTGCAGAAATTACTTTTCCTGTAAATCCTCCGAAAATAGTTGATACAAGGAGTATAACAACAAGAATACCGCAAACAAATGTCGCAAGAATCCACGGATTTTCCCTTATTTTTTCTGTAAGATTAGATTTTTTCTGAGAAATTTCCTTAACCTCTTCTTTTTCTTCTTTTTTCTCTTCGTCCATTTAAGGTGAATGAAAATCTATTTTAAAAACTTTATGGTGCATAGTTTCACAAATTAACAAATAAATATTAAAAGCCAAAAAGATAGTTTATAATATGTCATATGATATTATATTAGGAAGAGATGAATCTGACAAAAAAAAATTCGGTGATAAAGGATTGATTTTTTTAGGAAAGGGTTATGTCAGAATGGGGCAATATACTTCTTTAAGCAACAAAATATTTATGGATGTCGCGAGGAGTCATGTTGTTCTTGTTGCAGGAAAAAGAGGTTCTGGAAAAAGTTACACGCTTGGTGTTATCACAGAAGAGATTACTAATCTTCCGTCAGAAGTCAGCCAGAATATTGCATCACTAATTTTTGACACAATGGGAATTTATTGGACAATGAAATTTGAAAATGAAAAAGACAGAAAACTTATTCAGGAATGGGACCTTAAGACAAAAAATCTGCCTGTAAAAGTTTTTGTTCCGTTTGGACATTATGACGATTATCTGGAAAAAGGAATTCCGATTGATGAAAAGTTTGCTCTTGATATAAGAGAACTGGCACCTGAAGACTGGATTATCACATTTGGGCTGGATATTATAAGTCCTGTTTCTGTGCTGATTCAAAGAATAATCGGCAAATTAAATGAAAGGGAAAAATTTGATATTAAAGATATTATTTATTCTATAGAACAGGATGAAAGAACTCAGACTGAAGTTAAAAATGCAGCAATCGGACTTTTTGAGGCAGCAGAAGGTTGGGGAATTTTTGCGCAGGGCGATGAAACCCCTACAGAAATAAAAGATTTGATAAATGCAGGAACAACTTCTGTTTTAGATTTAAGTGTTTACAATTCTGTCGGAGCATTTAATGTAAGGGCTTTGGTTATTAGTTTAGTGTCCAGAAAAATTTTTAACCAGAGAATGGAATCAAGGAAAAAGGAAGAGATAAATTCTGTTTCAAAGGGAATTGATATTTCATTTGTTTCTGAGAAAAAGGACGAGCCTCTTGTATGGTTGTTTATAGACGAGGCGCATGAATTTTTGCCTTTGGATAGTAAAACTGTTGCCACTGATGCTTTGGTTCAGTTATTGAGAGAGGGGAGACAGCCAGGGATTTCCTTAGTTTTGGCGACGCAACAGCCAGGACAAATTCACAGAGATGTTATGACTCAGTCTGATATTGTAATTTCGCACAGAGTTACAAGCAAGCCTGACATAGATGCATTAGGTTATATAATGCAAAGTTATCTTATTCAGGGAATAGATACATACATGAATGATTTGCCCAGTGCAAAAGGAAGCGCGATTGTTCTTGATGATAATTCAGAAAGAATTTACCCAATAAGAATTCGTCCAAGATTTACCTGGCATGGTGGAGAAGCTCCTACTGCGGTTGGTTATAAGAAGGAGATTTAAGAAATAGAAGATTTTATAAATCCACTTTATCTCAAAATTTTATCAAACGGCTTAGGCTGTTCTAATTCCGTAAGGAATGATATAACATGGAAAAAAATTCAGTTTATGAAATGAGTCCTCAGGAATATAATCTTAAGTTAGCAGAGGCTCTGAAAAATGTTCCTGAATTCAAGGAACCTGAATGGGCGAAGTTTGTCAAATCTTCTCCAAGCAAAGAAAGGCCGATTGAAGACAAAGATTTTTGGCATAAAAGAGCTGCGAGTGTTTTGAGACAGATTTACAAAAAAAGAATTGTTGGAGTTAATAGATTAAGAACAAGATATGGAAATAAGAAAAACAGAGGAGTGAAACCGGAAAAATTTATTAAAGCAAGCGGGAAAATTTTAAGAACAATTTTACAGCAAAGCGATAAAGCTGGTTTCACAGAACCGATAAAAAATATTAAAGGAACAAGAGAAAAGAGAGCAGGAAGAAAATTAACAGAAAAGGGAAAATCATTTCTGGAGGAAATAAAATGAGTTATGCAAGTAATCACGGAGAGGAAAAATTGTATATAATCCCTGTATGGGGAAAAGACATGGGAGATATTATCCAAATAAAATGTCCAGAAGGTACAAAAATTGAAGTTTACTTTCCAAATTCTTATAGAGCCATAACAGAAAAAGGATTAATAGAACAAGGCGTTAGTCTGCCAAAATATCTAAGAAAAAGAACAGATTTATCAAAATATGTAAATAAATGAAAGAATAAAATGAAAAAAACAAAAATTCCAAAAGTGAAAATACAGAACAATAAAAAAACTGAAAAGATAATTCAACCAAAAGTTGCAGAAATAAAAAAAGTTAGAGCACCGAAAAGACAAAGGGCGCTTGAAGAAAAAAAGGCAAAACTTGCTGTAAAGGCAAGACAGACAAAATGGGCTCCTGTCTGGGTTGTTTTGAAAAGATATGGAACAGGAAAGAAAATACATCCTTCTACAACTACAAAATACAGAAGGAGTTGGAGAAGAACTAAACTTCATATTAAGCCACGAAGAATAAGAAAGTGGCACATGGGATAAA
>CAZPUY010000052.1:0-3757 GCA_964589905.1 Candidatus Woesearchaeota archaeon | reverse complement strand
GGGAGCAACAGATATTCCAATAACATTTACCAGCGACGGAAAAATAAGCCATATTCAACTTGATGGTAAAATAACAAGAAAACAATTAAGTGAAGCAATTGAACTTGCAAGAGAAGCAGGAAAACAAATTCATGAAGCACAGAAAAAAGCGCTGAAAGAAGCAGGAGAAGTTGAAAAGTGATTGAAACATCAAAATTAACAGAAGAAAGAATTAAAGGATTTTTGAAAGAAGGAAAAAGATTTGATAATAGGAAACTTGATGAATTCAGAGAGATGACAATCGAAACAGGAATTTCAAAAAATGCAGAAGGAAGCGCGAGAGTAAAAATCGGAAAGACAGAAGTTTTGGTAGGTGTGAAAATGGATGTTTCAACACCATATCCGGATTCTCAGGACAGGGGAAATCTAATGGTAAGTACAGAATTGCTTCCGTTAAGTTCACCAAGGTTTGAGACAGGACCTCCGTCATTTGATGCAATAGAACTTGCAAGAGTAACTGACAGAGGAATAAGAGAAAGCAAATTTATTGAACTGGAGAAATTATGCATAAAGGAAGGGGAAAAAGTCTGGACTGTTATAATTGATATATATTCAATAAATGATGACGGGAATCTTTTGGATGCTGCAGGAATAGGTGCAATTGCTGCACTGAAAACAGCGAAAATACCAAAGTACGACGAGGAAACAGAAAGAGTTTTATTCGGCGAATGGACAAAGAATAATATCCCATTATCAAAAAATGTTCCGATTTCATTAACTGTTCATAAAATCGGGGATAATCTTATTGTTGATCCAACAAAAGAAGAGGAAGACATAAGTGAAGCAAGAGTAACAATATGCGGCTGTGATGGCTTGATAAATTCAATGCAAAAAGGAAACAGCAAAGAATTAAGCGTTGATGAATTCAATAAAATCCTTGAGATAACTGAAAAAACAGAAAAGGAAATCTTTAAGAAAATAGAAAAACATTTGAAATAATATGGAAGAGAGACAATTTACAAAATATGAAACTGCCAGAATTCTTGGAGCAAGAGCCCTGCAGATTTCAATGAATGCTCCGTTATTGATAAAAATAAATAAAGAAGATTTGGAAAAAATAAATTATGATGCTCTTAAAATAGCAGAAGTAGAACTTAATTCTGATATTCTGCCGATTTCAATCAAACGTCCTTTTCCTCATAAAAAAGAAGAAAAATTAAGAAGAATCAAAGAAAGAAAAATTTCTGAGAAAGATATCAAGGAAAAAGAAACAGAAGAGGAATCAGATATTTCAGAAAGCGGAGAGATTATGGAACTCGCTAATCCTGAAGACGAAATCAGTGAAGAAGAATCAGGTGAAGGCGAAGCAGAATAATTCTAAAATATATTCTAAAGAAAAGATATTCTTAAATAAGAATAAAAAAAGAATAAATTATGGGTATGACTTTAGATGAAATTAAAGAGATGGATTTAGATCTTGGAGAACGAATAGAAATAACTCTTCAGGATTCTGATCATATATGGGATGAAATGGGATATTTTCAAAGAATAGTTGAAAATGATGAAAGGTTTCTTGATGGTATAGAATATTCTTCATGTAGAGGCACACCATGGCATGGGTGTGAAATTAATGGAAGGGGAAACAGAGGATGTTTAATTGAACATATACAAGATGTAAGAAGAGTAACTTCTCGGAAAAATTTTTCTTATCTTTTTTATCTCCTATTCAATAATAATAAATTTAAATAACTTTTTATATAACAGATTTCTTTTTAGTTTATGGTTGTTATAAAAGAGGTGTCTGCTAAAAGCATTCTGGATTCGCGAAAAGAAAATACAATTCTTGTTTCAATAAAGACAAATGCAGGAGATTTTTCTGCTTCATCAGCGTCGGGAAAATCAACAGGGAAATACGAGGCAAAACCCTACAAAAAAAATATTAAAGAAGATATTAAAAAAATAAAGCAACTCAGCGAATATTTTTCCGAAGAACTTGTAGAAAATTTTGATGATTTAAAAAAGATTGAAGATATTGCTGACAGGCATATCGGAGCAAATACTCTTGTTGCACTTGAATCTGCAATATTAAAAGCAGTTGCAAGAGAACAAAAAAAAGAAATCTGGGAATTGATAAATTCCAATGCAAAAAAATTTCCGAGACTTGCAGGAAATTGTATTGGCGGTGGCAAGCATTCATCAACAGAAAAAAAACCGGACTTTCAGGAATTTCTTTTAATACCTGAAACAAAAAATGTTGGAAAAGCATTTGATATTAACAAAAAAAGAAAAGAAGAAGTTAAAAAAATTTTATCGGATGAAGACAGAAAGTTTGACGGAAAGAAAAATGACGAAGATGCGTGGGTAACTTCACTAAATGAAAAAGAGGTTTTGGAAATTTTGAAAAAATTGAAACTGCCTGTAGGAATTGATATTGCAGCGTCGGGTTTTTATAAAAGAGGACATTATAATTACGGGAATCCGCTGCTTAAAAGAGACGGGAAAGAACAATTGGAATACATAAGCAATCTGATAAAAAATTTGGATATTTTTTATGTTGAAGACCCGTTTGAAGAAAATGATTTTGAAAGTTTTGCTAAATTGCTTGAAAGATTTCCTGACAGATTAATTGTCGGGGATGATTTAACCACAACAAATCCTGAAAGATTAAAAAAGGCGATAAAAATGAAAAGCGTGAATGCTATTATTGTGAAACCGAACCAAATTGGCTCATTAACTGATGTTAAGGAAGTTTGTGAATTGGCAAAAAAGAATAATATAAAAATTGTTTTTTCACACAGGAGCGGAGAAACCGAAGAGACAATTCTGGCTGATTTGGCTTTTGGATTTCAGGCAGATTTTTTTAAATGCGGAATTACTGGCAAAGAAAGAGAAGCGAAATTAAAAAGATTAATTGAGATTGAGAAGAGATTAGCTAGCCCATAGCAAACTTTTTTAAACCAATTTCTCTCTAAATTCTTATGGCAGATATTATTGAAGAAATCAAAGAAAATATAGAAAAGGGAGAAGAAGCTATTGAAGAGATTGTGAAAGACGTTGTAAAAAAAGTTCGAAAGAAAAAAACCAAAAAAGAAGAAAAATCCGACAAGATTGAGGAAGATAAAGAAGAATTAAGCGGGAAAGAACTTGAAAAAAAGGCAGAAGCAGAGTCTACTACAAACGAAAAGGAACTTGAACAAAAAAAGAAAAAGATTCTGGAAAAAGCAAAAAAACTTGCGGAAAAAATTTCAGAAGAGGGTGTCAGTACAGAGGAACTCAAGGAAAAAGTCAAGATAAAGAAAAGGACAGATATGCTTATTCCTTTGGAAGAATATGTGAAAACAGGAATTTATCTTGGGACAAGAGTTGTTACACCGAGCATGAAGCCATTTGTTTACAGAAGAAGAGCAGACGGACTGGCAATATTCAATACTGACATAATCGACGAGAAATTAGAAGAAGGAATAAAATATTTGTCAGATTTTGCGCCGGAGGAAGTAATACTTGTATGCAAGAGGCAGGCAGGATGGAGAAGTGCAGAAATGTTTTCAAAACTAACAGGAATAAGAGTTTTCACAAAAAAATATCCTGCAGGAATTTTAACAAATATAAAATTGCCTGACTTTTTCGAGAATGAATTAACAATAATTTGTGATTCATGGCTTGACAGAAATGCATTGCAGGACACAGTAAATGTGAAAAGAAAAGTTTTGATGGTTTGTGACACAAATAATTTTGCAAAAGGAGCAGATAAAATAATTATAGGAAACAACAAAAGTCC
>CAZPUY010000051.1:0-3785 GCA_964589905.1 Candidatus Woesearchaeota archaeon | reverse complement strand
AATTCATACGAAATTGATTTAGCATCAAATAAGAAAAAAGATTTCGAAGAAAATTTATCTATTGCCTTTTTATATATCTCGTTTTTTAAAGCAGACAAAGTTGAAATGTATAACGTATCTACACCCGAATTATTTATTTGTTCAAAAATGTGCTTATCATTAT
Source organism: Candidatus Woesearchaeota archaeon (assembly GCA_964589905.1). GTDB lineage: Archaea > Nanobdellota > Nanobdellia > Pacearchaeales > GW2011-AR1 > RBG-13-33-26. The sequence continues at coordinate 3,622 of CAZPUY010000051.1, read as the reverse complement.
CTGACAATGAACAGCCAATAATAACCATTTTTCCTGATATACTTTTTAATTTATTGAGGCAATTATTGAGGTACTTACTCTCATTAATCGCGCCTTTTTTATTATCTGATTGAAAAACACATACGATATCTCGTTCTTCACTGTTAAGAACATCCTCTAACCGTTCATATAGAGCTTTATCTGATCTCTGAGTAATTTTCCTTTCTTGTTTGCCATCTTTGTAAATGTGAAATGCGCCGTGTAAAAAAAATAAGTTCTGTGTGTTTGCATTAATCCGATAATAATTGGATTCTTTATCAAACAGTTTTAGCTGTCTAAATCCGTCATCTACATTTTTTAAAATATTGTTCTTTTTCTCTTGTTCTAATATAGCATTTACTACCTTTACTATATCTTTATTTTTCCATCCTTTATTATTTGATTTTGAGTATTCTTTGATTTCCGTTATAAAATGAGTTTTTGTTAAACTATTAAAAGGGCTCATTGTAGAATTCAAGTCATTACCAACATCAATAATCAGTTTTCCATTTTTTCTCGCATCTTTAATCTCTGTATAAATGTTGTTTTCCCTTTCATTCATGTCATCCTCAATAAATTTTAATGACGGTTGAAAAACGATTGCATTTTCTTCATTGTTTTTGATAGATTTAAATTTTAAAAGAAGCAAGTAAAGGAATGAGTCATAATTTAATGTAAAATAATTTGTAAACTTATTAAATAGAAGAAATATTCCTTCATTTTTCTCAGCATAGACATTTTTAATCGCTGACTGAACAATCTCATGGGTTGCCTTCATAAAATCAAGTTTGATTTTATTGTTTACAAACTTTTTTAAAAACGTATTGTTCGAATCAATATCATTTATTAATTTCCCAATGAAGCTTTCTAAATCATAACCACTTTCTTGTACTAATTTTTCTACATTTTTATATAATCCATGGTCATTTTCCATCATTTTCTGGAAAATATTATGATAACTTGTGTTGACCCCAAGACCACGATTAAAGCCATTTCCCAACAATAAATGATTTTCTTGATCTTGGATTCTTTCAAGCACATCCTTGTATTTCAATAAAACAATTTCCTTCATGGCTTTCTTCATACTTCCACTATAGCGTCTCCAATCATCAATTTCGGTAACAGATATTTTCTAAGTTTTTCAAGAAGCATTATTTGCTTACAATTTTCAATTAATTTGTCGTTTATTGTCTTTGCATTTGCTTCAAAGTCTTGAATGATGGGTTGTGGTGGTAGAATCACATCGATATTTTCAAAATCTGATTTTCCAATCGAACCAAATACTGTATCTTGCACTGAAATAATAATATCGCCTGTTTCAAGTATCTTGGTGCTACAATTTTTTAATCCAACTTTTGTTATTGTCTTTTCTACATATTTATTCCCTGTATTAAAATCCACAACAGATAACCATGGAATTTCACCGTTCCAATATTCTGGAACTGAGGTTTTTGGGGTACCTCCACCAAAAAAAACTATAACATCACTTAGATTGCATTTCTTCCACTCATTCATCATTAAAGTCCTGCCAAATTTGGATAGGTCCTATCTGTCCATTTTCAAATACCTGTATTTTTGTTGCTTCTAAACATTTTCCATAAGTTACATGGATCCCATAAGAATATCCCAAAACATTGGAACGAGTAAGATATTCAAGATTATTTATATCCTTTGCAATTCCCTGTTTTTCTCTGTTATTCCATTTCTTCATCTCAAAACAAGCGATATTATTGATTTGATATTTATCTCTCTTATGAATGAGTATGTCGATATAACGCCCTATTGGTCTCCCGTCAGGGTTAGGGATTATTTTTTGCGCCTGCCCTATTTCATTCAACTTAAAGCTGTTAAAATCGCAGTCTACGAAATAGTCATTCTTGAAGGCAATTTGAAGATAGTGCGCGAATCTGAAATTAAGACACCGCTCAGATATTCCCCTCCCTTTATTGCGCTTGAAAAGCTCAGAATCATCATGATAGAGACGTTGGAGGCATTTGATAATTTTTGCTTTTATTTCTTTCCACTCACTCATTCAATCTTGCCTTTCAATCTCAAAAAACAACCCTCCATAGTGCGGTACCCGAAGGTGTTCTGTGGCGGGTCATACTCATCACCTCCCCTTTTCAAACAAACTGAAATATTCCCAAAAACCAAAAAATCGGTTTCGCCTGTTACCCGTAATCTCTTTCAAAATATTAAGTTCAATAAACTTGTTGATCAAGTCACCGGCGGCTTTGGGGCTTAAATCCAATGCTTTCGCAACATCTTTCACTTGAACAACCGGATGTTTAAATAGAACATCCATGAAAGCCTTCCCGGTCATAATTCGTTTACCTAATGTCATGATACGTTTGTTCTCAATTTCATCCTTCAGGTCAATGATCGATTTGAGCGTTGTTACCCCTTTCTCCGCCGTTTTCATCACGCCGGTCAGGAAAAACTTTATCCATTGACTGAGGTCGTTTTTTGTGCGAACAAACGTCAGGTTGTCATAGTACAATCCCTTGTTCCGTTCGAAAAAATCCGAGAGATAGAGAAGCGGTTTTTCCAATATCCCCCGGTAGACGAGGTAAAGCGTTATAAGAAGGCGACCCACGCGGCCGTTGCCGTCCAGGAAGGGGTGGATCGTCTCAAACTGGTAATGGGCAATGGCAATCCTTACCAGGAACGCGAGGTAATTTTCTTCATTATGAAGGAACTTTTCAAGATCGGATATCAGGTCCGGCACCAGTTGATGCGCGGGCGGCACGAACACTGCGTCCGCGGGCGAGGCCCCGCCGATCCAGTTCTGGCTGGTCCGGAATTCTCCCGGTGTCTTGTGTTTTCCCCGTACGCTCTGCATGAGAATCTTGTGGGTTTCCTTGATCAACCGGGAGGAAAGAGGCAGTTTTCTGAAGGAATGAACAGCCTGGTTCATGGCCTTGACGTAATTGGTGACCTCCTGCCAATCGTCGCGTCGTTCCGGATCAATATCGTTTTTGTTTAAAAACGCCTCCTCCATCTGCGTCTTGGTGCCTTCTATGCGGCTGGAGATCACCGCCTCTGTGTAGACGTGCATGGAAATGAACAGGTCGGTGTCAGGGACGAAACGGGCAAATGAATTAAGCTCGCCCAGTTTCATGGAGGCCAGTTCGAGAAGGGCGGTGATTGAGGCATCCTTCCAGGTAAACTCATGGTTAATTTTTGCGGGGACGAAATACTTGTACCCGAAGCCTTTTTCCCAGGACCCGGCCTGGAAATCACGTAAATCCACTGCCTTTCCCTTATAAACGTTTTATGCTTTATTTTACTTTAGCACATTAAAGTAAAATAATAAAGACTGTATTTTACTTTGTTTTAAACCGCCTCTTCCTTCAACTGTTCCTCAAACTCCGCCCTCTGCCTGGTAAACCGCTCTTTGAAATCGAAATCTTCCTCTTCCTCCGGCAGCCCCACGTATCGCCCGGGCATGAGCAGGTAATCCAGTTCCGCCACCCGTTTAATATCCGCGGAATTGCAGAAACCCCTGATATCCTCCAGGAACTGACGGACACCACCGTCAAGGAAGAACAGAATCCGCTGCAGTTCTTCGAAAACCTGCTCACCAAGGAGATCGAGTTCAGGG
>CAZPUY010000050.1:0-3886 GCA_964589905.1 Candidatus Woesearchaeota archaeon | reverse complement strand
ACCTTTCCCACCAATGACTGTGCCATGTGAATTATCTCTCCCAAACTGGTCGAGGTCGGCCGGCATATCAATATCCAAATCCATCCCTGTGCCACAGTAGAAAGCATCGAGGGGAAACAGGGGAACCTGAAGGTCAGGCTCCTCAAAAAGCCGAGATACATCGATGTCAATAAATGCACCGGGTGCGGAGACTGCGCAACGGTTTTTTTGGACGAAGACCACCCGCCAAAAGAGGTTGACGGGAGATTGTGGGTCGATCGAATCCGGATCGACGAAGCACGGTGCATTCAGTGCGGTGATTGTGCCAAGGCGTGCATGGAAGAAAATCCGGAAAGGCATGCACTGACCACCATCGTCCAGGAAAGGTTTCAGGCCATTCAGTCTGAAGAGAAGGTCGCCGAACCGACACTCCTCCAGGAGGTCCTGAGGATGGGCCCTGCCGCACGACAGAAATTCTGGCAGGATAAATTCCGCAAGTGCATCAAGTGTTATGGATGCATCGACATGTGTCCGGTTTATCCTGCAGAGCCCGATGGATTAGACCTTGCCGACTGGGTGGAAGGCGGTCAGGTGCCTCCCCCGTATCCACTCTTTCACCTTATCAGGGCCTACCGGGTCGGGGAAAGCTGCGTGCTGTGCGGTGAATGTGAACAGACCTGCCCTGCCGAGATCCCTCTCAAGACGCTGCAGGACCTTGTTCGATATCTCCCTCCAGAGAAAGTCTTTGAGGTGATTCCCGGTCTCGAAAAGGAGGCCCGGAATGCCATTCTGGATGATGTTAACCGGAGAAAGGGCTCATCAAGGAGGATACGCCATGCAGCTTGATATGGTCCTGACAACATGTCCCTTTTGCGGCACCGGGTGCAATTTCTATCTCCAGGTCCATGAAGGTGAGATCATCGATATCCTCCCCTGCAGGAGCCACCCCATCAGTGAAGGCGAGCTGTGCATCCTGGGTCGAAATGCCCATCGTTTTGTCCAAAAACCGGACCGTCTCACAAGGCCTTTGATCCGGAAGGATGGTGAGTTCATTGAGGTGAGCTGGGCAGACGCCTACCAAAAAGTCGCGGAAGGCCTCGCCAAAATCAAAACGGAAAACGGTCCGGACGCCCTTGCCCTTTTATCGAGCGCCAAGTGCACGAATGAAGAAAACTACCTGATCATGAAATTCGCAAGGGCCGTTCTGGGGACCAATAACGTCGATCACTGCGCACGCCTCTGACACTCGTCCACGGTGGCAGGTCTTGCCGCCGCGTTCGGGGCCGGGGCCATGACCAACTCGATCGACGAGATCGAAGATGCGGACTGTATCCTTGTCATCGGCAGCAACACAACCGGTCAACATCCCATCATAGCCAGCAAGATCATGCGGGCCAGAGAAAAAGGGGCCAAACTGATCGTCATCGATCCACGCAAGATACCTCTCACGGAATACGCGGATCTTTTTGTTCGGGTGAAGCCTGGAACCAATGTGGCCCTCATCAACGGCATGATTCACCTCCTTATCAATAAGGGGTTGATCGATGAGGCATTTATCAGGGACAGGACAGAGGGGTTCGAGGAACTGAAGGAGAAGGTCCGGGCCTACCCGCCCGAAACGGTCAGTGACATCACCGGCGTCAGCAGGGAGGTCCTGGAGGAGGCAGCCCTCCTCTACGGCCAGGCCCAAAGGGCCATGATCCTCTATGCCATGGGCATCACCCAGCACACCACAGGGACGGACAACGTCAAGTCCGTAGCCAATCTCGCCATGGTAACCGGGAACATCGGTCGTCCTTCCACAGGCGTCAATCCGCTAAGGGGCCAAAACAATGTCCAGGGGGCCTGTGACATGGGGGCCTTGCCCAATGTCCTGACAGGCTACAGACCGGTCACAGATCCGGATGCACGGGCCCTGTTCCAGGAAAAGTGGGGCATGCCGGTGCCCGAAACCCCGGGGCTGACCATCGTGGAGATGATGAATGCTGCCAAAGAAGGCGCTTTGAAAGGGATGATCGTGGTGGGTGAAAACCCGATGATGTCCGATCCCGATACCCAACACGTCAAAGAGGCCCTGGGAACCCTGGATCTGCTGGTTGTCCAGGATATCTTCTTGACCGAAACAGCAAGGCTGGCCCACGTGATCCTTCCGGCAACGTCATTTGCTGAAAAGGAAGGGACCTTTACCAATACAGATCGAAGGGTTCAAAGGGTCCGAAAGGCCATCGAACCGATCGGGGAATCAAGGCCTGACTGGCAGATCATCTGTGAACTTGCGCAGGAGATGGGCGCCCCTGGATTCGACTTCGCCTCGCCGGAAGAAATCATGAAGGAGATTGCCTCCTTGACCCCCTCCTATGCCGGCATCAGTTATGAACGGCTTGACAGGGGCGAGGTGCTCCCCTGGCCATGCCCGGATGAACATCATCCCGGGACGCCTTTCCTTCATAAAGAAGGGTTCCCCCGGGGAAAGGGAAAATTCTTCGCACTCGATTATATACCCCCGCCCGAACTCCCGGACAACGAGTACCCGTTCATACTCAGCACCGGGAGGATCCCCTTCCATTTCCACGGGGGAAGCATGACGCGAAGGATCGATAGGCTGAACAGGGAGGCCCCCACGGGTTATATGAAAATACACCCGGAAGACGCCATCAAGTTGGGCATCGAGGAAGGGGACACCGTCAACGTGCGGTCCCGCCGGGGAGAGATCTCCATCAAGGCGGAGCGATCCACCGAGGTCAATCCCGGGATGGTCTTTATCCCGATTCATTTTTCCGAATGCCCTGTCAACACGCTGACCGACAGGGCGTTTGACCCTATCGCAAAGATACCGGGCTTTAAGGTCTGTGCCGTAAGTATCGGACACTGAAGCGTCTAAGAAAAGGGAGATCCGCAGGGCATTTCATTCAGGAGACAACAATGAAAGAGAGGATCAGACTGGAGGCGATGGACGCCCTTAATGAGGGATGGGACGGGGTCCTTGGGCTCATGAAAAGGTGGGGTCAGGTCGGTCCATACCTGTTTCGGGATCCCGAAGAGCTCGACAGAATTGAGATCGAGCCGATCTACAGATTCGCCAAGACGATTGCGCTGATGCTCAAACGCCGGCCTGACCTGCGCATCGCGGCCGTGGTAAGAGGATGCGATGTAAGAGCGCTCAGAGAGCTGGAGGAGAAAGGCGAGATAACCACCGACCGGCTCCGTTTTATCGGCATTACCTGCTCCCCTGAACAGGCCGAAACATGCAACTGCGAAAAACCGATCTACAATACGCTCGATTGCACGGGCTGCTGGAAGTGCATCGAGGCCTGCAAAGAACAAGCCATTGAGCGAATCAATGTCTGTCCGATCCTGGTCCCCAGCCAGTTTGACGTGGAATTGGCCAAAAGAAAGGCGATCTACATCCCCTATCCCCAGGCCGTACCCCTGAAGGCCACGCGAGACACGGAGCACTGCCTGAAAATTACAGGGGCCATGGATTGCAAGGGGTGTGAAAACGTCTGCCAGGCCGAGGCCGTTATACATGAAGACGAGGAAAGGATTGAAGAAATCAGCGTAGGTTCGGTGATCCTCGCTCCCGGCTTTGCCCCCTATGACCCATCGGGACTGGAGTTTTACGGCCTTGGCAAGTTTCCCAATGTGGTCACCTCCATGCAGTTTGAAAGGATCCTTTCCGCCTCGGGGCCCTACGGGGGTCACCTGGTAAGGCTTTCAGACCACAAAGAACCGAAAAGGATCGCCTGGCTGCAATGCGTCGGCTCCAGGGATACGAACAAATGCGACCGGGCCTACTGCTCCTCGGTCTGCTGCATGTACGCCATCAAGGAAGCCGTTATTGCCAAGGAACACGCGGGAAAGGATCTGGACTGCACCCATTTCTATATGGACATGCGGACCTATGGCA
>CAZPUY010000049.1:0-3897 GCA_964589905.1 Candidatus Woesearchaeota archaeon | reverse complement strand
GAATTTCAGGTGTATGAAGAAGAACTGGAAACATTGCTTCTTGAAAATAATGTTGCACTGGAAGTAGCAGAAAAAATTGTTAATGAACTTAAAGAAAGAATAATCAATAAAGAATTTCTAAAAAAAGAAATTGAAAATGAAATAAAAGAAATATTCAAGGAAATTATAAGGGAAATCCTTGTTGCACCTCTGGATTTAATAAAAGAGATAAAAGACAAAAACTCTGATCAGTCCAAAAAACCCTATGTGATATTATTCTGCGGAATAAACGGGAGCGGAAAGACAACTACAATTGCTAAGATTGCTGAAAACTTAAAGAGCAAGGGTATTTCATGCGTGATTGCTGCTGCAGATACATTCAGGGCTGCTTCAATTGAACAGATAAAAGAACATGGAGATAAAATCGGGGTAAAAGTAATCTCACATGAATATGGAAGCGATCCTGCATCTGTGGGTTTTGACGCAATAAAATATGCAGAAAAGAATTTCATTAATTGTGTTTTGATTGATACTGCAGGAAGAATGCACACTCAAAAAAACCTGATAAGAGAAATGGAAAAAATAGTCAAAGTCTGCAAGCCCGATAAAAAAATATTTGTAGGTGAATCAATCACAGGAAATGACGCGATAGAGCAGGTAAGAAGTTTTGACTGGGCAATTGGAATCGACGGAATTGTTCTGACAAAAGCAGACATTGATGAGAAAGGCGGAACAGCGCTCAGCGTCGGTTATGTGACAAAAAAACCAATTTTATATTTGGGAACAGGACAGGCATATGAAAAGATTGAACCTTTTGACAAGGAAAAATTCTTGGAAAAGTTGGGGTTATGAATTAACCCAAAAACTTAATAACTTCTTCTTTACTCACTAAATTATGCTGGAACGTCTCGGAGAAGTAATAAGAAAAGCAACAGACAAAATAGCAAATGCTATCTTTCTTGATAAAGATGTTGTTGATTCTATAGTAAGGGATTTGCAAAGAGCATTAATTGAAGCCGATGTGAATGTTATTCTTGTAAAAGAATTAAGTGAAAAACTGAAAAAATCCGCACTTGATGAAAGAATTAAGGGAATAGAAAAAAAAGAACACATGATAAAAATTCTTCATGATGAACTTTTGAAAATTCTTGGAGAGTATAAGCAGTTAAAATTAAACTCAAAACATAATGTTGTTCTTTTTTTCGGGCTTTATGGAAGCGGGAAAACAACGACAATTGCAAAACTAGGAAATTATTATTCAAAAAGAGGATATAAAACCGCAATTGTCGGACTCGATACTCACAGACCCGCAGCAAAAGAGCAATTAATCCAGTTAGGAGAAAAAAATAATCTTAATGTTTTTACAGATATTGTTGAAAAAGACCCGATAAAAATCTGGAAAAAATATGAGAAAAAATTAAAGGATTATAATTTAGTTATTGTTGATACTGCAGGCAGGCATACTCTTGACAGCGAACTGATTAAAGAAATAAAAGAAATAAATAAACTGACAAAGCCGACAGAATCTGTTCTTGTAATTCCTGCTGATATCGGGCAGGCAGCGAAAAAACAGGCGCAGGAATTTAAGGATGCTGTAAATATTTCTGGGGTGATTATAACAAGAATGGACTCAACTGCAAAAGCAGGCGGAGCATTGACAGCATGTGCAGAAACAAATGCACCGGTTTATTTTATAGGAACAGGCGAGAAAATAAATGATATAGAAGAATTCAGTCCTGAAAGATTTTTATCCCGTCTTTTAGGCATGGGTGATTTGGAAACACTAATCGAAAAAATAAAATCTGTAAGTGACGAAAGCAATCAGAAAAAAATCCAGAAAAATCTTGAAGAAGGAAAATTAACTCTTGATGATGTGATAGAACAGGTTAAGTCAATGTCTTCTTTAGGAGGACTGGATAAAATTAAATCAATGATTCCCGGACTTGGCGGCGTGAAAATTCCTGATAAAGCAGAATCAAAAATTGAAAGCCAGCAGGCAAAAGTTGCGAAATGGGAACATATAGTTAAATCAATGACTCAGGAAGAAAAAGAAAATCCAGAGATTTTGGAAAAGCAAACTTCAAGGATTGCGAGAATTGCAAAAGGTGCAGGAGTTCCGACAAGCGACGTGAGAAGTTTGCTGAAGCAATACAAAATTCTAAATGAAATGATTAAAGCAGGAACAAGTGGCATGGATATGTCGCAGGGCATGAGTCAAAAGCAGATGATGAAATTTGCAAAGAAGTTCGGTAAGAAAATGAGGTTCTAGATTATTTATTTTATTTGAAGAAATACTTGAATCCTGCTCCAAAAGAAAACCCACCCAGACTTACTCCATCCGCATTAGCAGCAGTATACGAAATATTTCCATAGAGTTTGCAATTTTTATTTCGACCCACACAAAGATCATATCCTGTAACTAAAGAAATACCAATAGCACTCGCATTAGCATCTTCACTAATCTTTTCTTCACTGGGAAAAGGAAAACCTTCTTTTCTAATTACAGCACTGGCTTTTTCGTTAACATTAACAGAAGCAATACCTGCACCCATATACCAAGTACGAGACGAATCCATTCTAAAAATATATTTTAAAAGTCCATCAAATTGAGTTATTGATATCTCACTTTGAACATCAGTAACTGTTCCTTCTCCATCATAATTAATTTTAGGTTTTCCTTCATCTGTATAATATGAAAAAGCCCCTTCCAATGCAACATGTTCAGAAATTGTCATCCCAACAGATGTATTTAAACCCATCATTGCTCCATATGTATCACGCATTACCTGATTGTTTCCCCAAAAAAAAGATGTTCCCAAAGAAAAATAAATGTTTGGTTTAAAGGCTTCTTCTTTCTTTTCCTGTGCAACGACAGAAGTTGGAAATAAAAGAGCAGCTGAAACAGCAATAGGTAAAAATAATTTTTTAACAAGGTTTTTCATAAACTAATAAAAAAAATAAGTTATATAAAGATTATTATAATTAAAAAGAATATGCCCCCCACATCAAAAATCATCTCCCAAGGAGCAGAAGCAAAAATAATTCTGAATGAAAAAAATAATTTAATCATAAAAGACCGCATCTCAAAATCCTATCGGATTAAAGAACTTGATGACAAAATCAGAAAAAGCAGAACAAAGGCAGAAAAAAAACTTCTTGAAAAAGCATCAAAGATAATCAATGCGCCAGACCCTTTTCCATTAAAAGAATTTAACAAAATAGAAATGCCTTTTATCAATGGAAAAAAACTTTCTGAAAATCTTGATTCTTTTCCGTTAAAAAAACAAAAAGAAATCTGCAAGACAATTGGAAAACAAATTGCAAAACTTCATGAAGCAGACATAATCCACGGAGATTTAACAACAAGTAATATGATTTTAGTTGAAGAAGAAAATAATTTTAGAGGACAATTAAAAAAACTAAAGAAATTAAATTTACCAAAAGGGAAGTGGGCCATTCTTGGAAGTGGACCTCTTTGCATCCGCGGGATTCGAGATGGACATGACCTTGACTTAATTGTTACAAAAGACTTATTTGAAAAATACAAAAAGAAAAAATGCTGGAATTTAATTAATTTCTTTAATATTGATTTTCTGCAAAATGGACTTTTAGAAATGTGGCCAAGAATTTCATATAAAAGTAAAACAATAAAACAATTAATTAAAGATTCAGAAACAATAGAAGGTTTCCCTGTAGTTAATCTTAAAGATTTCATCAAAGTAAAAAATGTCCTATATAAAGAATCTAAAAGAGAAAAAGACAGGCAAGATGTTGAACTGGCTAAACAATATTTATCCCTTAACAATTCTTCCCCGCGAGCGGGCGGGTTGGGAAAACCTCAAGAACAAATCTTCTTCATAGACTTTGGTTTAGGTTTCATAAGCAGAAAAATAGAAGACAAAGCAGTTGATTTGCATT
>CAZPUY010000048.1:0-3946 GCA_964589905.1 Candidatus Woesearchaeota archaeon | reverse complement strand
ATTTATCAATTCATAGATTAAGTTAAAAACGAAAAGATGAAATGGTCAATTGATACAGAAGAATGATGCTAAATAAAATTAAAGTCTGGAAACTTGATAATTCTAAAGATTTAAAAAGATAGTCACTATTAGTAACTTATAGTTACTATGTCAAATGTAGTTAAAATTGATAATGCTTTATTAGAAAGGATTAAGCGTTTAATTGGAAAAAAAGATAAAAAGATAAAATATTCTTCTAAAAAACAATTTGTGAATATAGCGGTTTTAGAACTGCTTGAAAAAGAGGAAAAATGAAAAAAATAATTTTTGTCTTGGTGTTTGGAATTTTTTTGATTTTTTTATTTCAAAATCCTATTATTTCTTCTTCAAGTGCGGCAAGTTCTGATGATTATTCTGCTGATTATTATACAGGAATTTCCGGAGGAGATGGTTCAAATTCAAAATATGATTCAGAGTTTGCTTTTATGTATCAGGGCACAGGATATGCTGAGAATTTTGAATACAGTGCGAATATAGGAATATTTCCACAGCCACTTTTTTGCGGAGATGGAATTTGCAATAGTAATGAAAATTGTGATACATGTTCTGCAGATTGCGGATGTTCTTCAGGATATATTTGCAGTGCTGGAGTATGTACATTAATAACTACTCCTTCTGGTGAAACAGGAGCAGGCGGAGGCGGAGGTGCCTGCACTTATGACTGGGTGTGTTCTGAGTGGTATCCGGAACCATGTCCTTTAGATGGAATTCAGAAAAGAGTATGTGTTAACAGAGGAACATGCACTGGAACAAAAGAGATGCCTGTCACAAACAGAACTTGCATCCCAGAAGTTATTCCTCCGGCAGAACCTTTATTTGATTTATTTGTAAAAGTTCCTGTAAACTATAAGTGGATTCTTCAGGGACAGGCAGTTGGATTTGATGTGGAATTAATTAATGTCGGGAATGCAACAACAATAGATGTATTTTTCAAATATTGGATAGTTGATGAGAATGGCAGATTAATTGCTGAAACACAGGAAACAAGAGCAATAGGAGAAAAAGAAGAATTTAGGATGAGAATTCTTCTTCCGGAAAATCTGGAAAAAGGAATTTACAAAATTTATGTTCAGATAAATTATGATTCTGATAAAGTTGCAATAGCAGAAGATTCTTTTGAAATTGTCAAGTCTGAATTTGATGTTATTTTTAGAAAACTAATCTCATTTCCATACATTTTGATTCCTATTTTTATCCTGTTTATTTTTATATTGATATTATTGAAAAAGCGCAAAAAAAGAAAAACAATCGTTAAAGAACATAAAGGAAAACCAAAATTAATTGGATTATTCAAAAAAATAAAAAGAAATCTTGAAGAACATAGAAGAAAGAGAAAAATCAAAAAGGCTCGGAGAGAAAATAAGAAAGAAGAAAGAAGGCAATATCTCCTGAGGAGAAAAAGATATAAACAATATCTCAAAAGAAAAAAAGAAAAAGAAAGAAAAAGGATAAGACAGTATACTTCAAGAGTAAGGGCTGAAAAAATAAAGGAAAGAAGAAGTAAAATTCGTACCATATTTTCAAAGTTATTCAGAAAAAAGAAAAAAATTAAACATGAAAAACCGAGAAAAAAAAGGAGGACAAAGATAAAATATGGACCAATAATAATTAAACCAAAACCAAAATTTTCAAAAACCTCTCTTGAAAAACAAAAATATGGTATAGAAGAAGAAATAAGAAAAAAGAGGATAGAAGAATTAAGAAAAAAAATTAAAAAAGATGATTAAATCTTGCTTCTTACAGAATGTTTTTACTCGCGACCTCGCACGACTCCATAATAAAATTAATTTACTGCCTACCACGAAATCGCTCGGCTCCGCAGCTCCGCAAAACATAGAATTAAATTTTAGAACGAACCGAGTGTTTTGCTCCGCATGCCAGACAATGAATAAAGCTTAATCTGTCTTCTTTGAGCAATTCTGTGTCAGGTTTTCCGCATTCTTTGCATAATACAAATTCTTTTGCATATTGCTCTATTTTTTGATTTATCTTTGAAGAAGGGACATTATTATTCAGGACGAGTCTGTCGCCTTCTTTTTGTCCTGATGTCGCGAGTTCTCTAAGAAGGAATTTCTGAAAATGTTCAGGGTTTCTCCTCAAATAATCTGCAACCTGAAAAAAATTAGTCAATATAGTTTTCTTTCCTTCAAAATGTCCTTCTATTTTTGGTATTTCAAAACGTTCCCCTGAAGTTTCAGGTTTTTTTATTTTGCCATACGCTTCATCCAAAAGTTTTTCATAAGTTTCCATAAAAATTAGAAAGAGAATGCGTTTATAAAATTAGTGGGTTCTTAACCCAGCCACCTTATTTTTCCCGGACGCGGTTCAAAGATAATTCCATCCTCAAGAAGTTTCTTTATTTCCTGATTTATCATTTCAGGAGAAGTTTCTCTTAAATCCATAATTATTTTATCAATTTCAATCCCGCCGTCTTTTTCAGCGTCTTTTATTATGCTTAGAATTTTGTCTTTAATTGCAACTATCTGTTCTCTTGCAGGAAGATTGGAATTTTTGTTTTTCTCTTTTTCAATTTCAAGTTTTCTTACTAAAAGATATTTCGTGTCCTGTTCTTTCATAATTTCAGGAGAAATGTAAACCTCATTATTGAAAAATCTCAGATTTCCTATAACCAAAACAGTTTGTCCCTGAATTATATCTTTGAATTTATTCACATCATCTCCAAAACATTTTATTTTAATCTGACCAGAGCCATCGTCAAGCGTGAAAAAAACATATTTTCTTTCTCCAGAACTTTCATATTTATCTACAATATTTCCTATGATATTTACTCTGATAATTTTTTTATCTCCAAGTTCAAGGAAGGAAAATTTTTCTCCGTCTGTTATAGGTTTTCCTATTAAAAGGTCTCCTATTCTGAACTTGTATGCGATATTTCTTTTGAATTGGTCTGTCATTTTCTAAAAAACTAAAGTATATTTTTAAAGATTTATGAACTCGTCCTGCTAACATATCCTCTTCTCGGGCTAAATATCTCTGAATTTATCCTTAATTTTTCTATAACTTCATCAATCTCTTCTTTGTTTAGTTTGTTTTCTAATTCTTTTTCAATCTCTTCTATTGGAATCATTTTCCCTATTCTGTTCTCCAAATCGATTATTATATCTTTTACCATAAAAACTTTGTTTCTTTGGGAACTGGAGAATTTTCCGGAAATTCTGTCAATATCAAAAGTTTTTGATTCATAATCATAACCTACCTGCATGAGATAATATTTCATAATTTCTATTGCTCTTTTTGCATCATCTTTTATTACTTTTTTACTTAATCTCATTTTTGCAGAGGCTTCTGACATTCTTATCAGTGCCTGCAACTGCCTCGCTGAAATAGGTATTGGACGAAGCCCTGATTCGACTGCGACAGGACGGTTTCTTAATTCAATATAAAAATTTTTTATTTCATCCATTGCTTCGCCTGTTAGTTCTGGCCTGATTTTTTGTTTAGCATATGCAACATATTTTCTGAATAATTCTCTGGGGACAAGCATGCTTTCTCCCTCTTTGCTATGTTCATGCAAAACATGGTCTGCTATTTTTTCATCTTTTTCTCTGTCAGGAATATCTCTTAATGTGAAAATTATATCAAACCTGTTTATCAAAGTCGGGGGCAAATCAATTTGCTGTGCAATCGGCTGGTTTGGGTCAAATCTCCCGAATTTTGGATTTGCTGCTGCTAATACAGAGGTTTCTGCACGAAGTGTTGCCTGAACATTTGCCTTGCTTACTGTTATTGTTTGCTGTTCCATTGCTTCATGCATGGCGCTTCTGTCATTAGGGTCCATTTTTTCAAGTTCATCTATACATACAAGTCCTTTATTTGATAAAACCATTGCACCTGCTTCTAAACTCCAGCCCCTCAAATATTCATCTCTTACAACTGTCGCAGTAAG
>CAZPUY010000047.1:0-4033 GCA_964589905.1 Candidatus Woesearchaeota archaeon | reverse complement strand
TATAAAAAACAGCGAAGGAGTTATAATTCAAAATCAGATTCAGGGAAAAGAATTTTTATTGGGGATAAAAAAAACTCCTGAGTTTGAACATGTTATTGCATTTGGAGTCGGTGGTGTGAATGTAGAAAAAATGAAAAAAGTTGCTTTTAGGATTTGTCCTCTTGAAGATAATGAAATTTTGGATATGATTGAAGAAATAACCCAAGATATTGGAGGGAAGGATTTAGATATAATAAAGAAAAATATTGGAACATTATGTAATCTTTCCAAAAAATATCCTACAATAAATGAATTTGACATAAATCCTCTGATGTTAAATGAAGGAAAAGCCGTTGTTGTTGATGCCAGAATTGTTTTTGATTAATTCTTGTTTTTTATGAAAATTGTAAGGACAACAATTAAACACAAAATTATATCTGCAGTTATCAATAAAATTGAAAAAGGTTTCCCGGAAATTTCTTTTAACAATCTGATTACTGGTTCGTAAAGTATGAGTGCAGCAACTATCATTGCCATTCCAAAAGTCAGGAGCACGATTCCTGCTATTGCATCTTTAACTTTTCCGAATTCCTTGTTATATTCAGGAGAAACCAAATCTATCAGTTTTTCAAAACCTCTATTGAATAATTCAAGAATTACAACCAAGAAACATACTATGATTATTGTTATAAGATAAACTCTTGAAATCTGCAATAAAAATGAAACAAAAATTATTACAGCACCTATGAAAATCTGTATTTTTATATTTCTTTCACTTGAAATGCTTCTGAACAATCCTCTTGCAGCACAAAACGCGCTATCCTTAAAACTTATCTGTGTCATGCCACATTTTGAATTATCTTGTTTATAATGATTGTTGAGGAATGTTATAGTATAAATGCCCCCGCCAACTCGCGACCTCGCACGAGTTATTAATTATTTTATATTTGTCTCTACCACGAAATCGCTCGGATTTGAATCTCGGGTCCCCTCGTTAAAATTTCAGAGAATGCAGTTTCATTTCATTCAACTGCAATAATGCCCCCGCCGAGATTTGAACTCGGGTCACCACCGTACTCCATACGAAAACATCTGCTTTCCATGGTTTCTGATTTCAAGATTGAGAGGTTGCATTGAGATGCAAGATTTTAGTCTCTCATCGAGATTCAATCACCTCTTTATAAATTCCAATTTTTGAAATTTGAGAGGGTGGTATCCTTGGCCTCTAGACTACAGGGGCATAATTAAACTTGACTAATATTCTTTTTAAATTTTATATTTATCCAACCAAGAAAACTTTATCATTTGGGCGCACTTTTTCATCAACTTTTATTCCGATGTGGTCTCCTTTTTTTGCTTCTGATACTTTTTTATTTTCTATCTGCATGCTTCCCACTTTTTGTTCAAAATTAGTGGTATTTCCTTTTACATGGATTTTATCACCAACTTTTAATTTTCCGGAAAGCTTTATTGCTGCAACTCCGACGTGCGAAAAAAAAGTTGAAATTGTCCCAATCTCTTTTTCTACCATTTATAATTCAACATCCCAATATATTTAAAACTTATGTTCAGTAAAATTTTAATACTTACACAACGACGAAATAATAAGCCCCATAGTACAGCGGTCAAGTATGCGAGACTCTGACTCTCGTGACCCAGGTTCGAATCCTGGTGGGGCTATTTTTGATTCGAACCCTTGGGTTTCATTGTCTCTCCAAGACGATGAGGTCGAGCGAATGTGAGGCCCGAATCCTGGTGGGGCTATTGAATTTGATTCAATAAAGAAACATTTTTATATTTCATCTTGTTTTGTAAACTATGGGAATTGGCATTGCTGTTTTTGTGATTCTTGGTCTTATAGCCATAATTTGGATAATGCTTGGAATAAAGGGAATAAAACAGAAATTTTTTTCTATTCTTCTTATTGTGTTAATCTTATTTCTTTTCCTTAGTTTTAGTATTGTATTTAAGGGAAAAGATATCTCAGTCCATAGTGTTTCTGATTTAACAAACATGGGAAAGGTTTATTTTTCATGGTTTCTAAATGCTTTTAACAATGTGAAGATAGTTACGACACAGGCAATAAAGATGAATTGGGAAACTAACAGCACAACATAATCTTTATAAATAATAGTTTCTAATATACATTATTAACATGGCAAAAAAGAGGGCGAGAAAAAAAGCAAGAAAGAAAATTGCTTCTAAAAATAAATTTAATGTAAAAAATAAAATTTCTATTGTTGTATATAATATTTTATTATTTTTGGCATTAGGACTTGTTTCTTTTGTTTTATATCAAATTGTGCAGGATTCTTTTTTGAATGATCTATTTTTTGTGATGGCAATGGCATTTGGATTTATTGTTGTCAGTTTTTTAATACTCCTTCTGATTCTGTTTATAATCAAGGTTGTAAAAAAATAAGATTGTATTGAATCTAAAAATCTAAAAACTTCTTTTTCTTTTTATGATTATGAATAAAAGATTATTTTTTATTTTGTTTTTAATTATTATCCCCTTCATTTCTGCAGATACAATTTCAATAAATTCAGGAGGAGATAATCAATTATGCATTACTTCAGGAGACAGCATAGAATCATGTTTTTTTTGTGTGCCAACAACATGTGCCAAGTTAGGTTATAATTGCGGAACATGGGCTGACGGATGTTCAAAGATGCTTAATTGCGGAACTTGTGGTTCTGGATATACATGCAGCAGCGGATTATGCACTGCTGTTCCTGAAGAAGAAGTACCTGGCGGAGGGGGCGGAGAGGTGCCTGAAACTGAAGGCATAGTCATTGTTCCAAGAGAGATAAATCTAAAGATAGCAATTAATACAAACAAAAAAGAAATAATTAAAATAACTAACACAGGGGATTCTACCAGAATATTATCAGTGCGTCAGAGTAATCTTGATAAGATGGTTATATTGGGGGTAGCATCTATAACAGTTGCTCCAGGAGAGACAAAAGAACTTGAAGTAATTTTTGTTGCTTCTGAGGAGACAGGAATTTTTACAGGAAAAATAATGATTGATGGTTATGATGTTTTAGTTACTCTTAATATAAAAACAGTTCTTCTGCTTTTTGATTCAAATATTGTTGTGCTGAACAGGGATTATAAGGTGTCTCAGGGAAATGAGCTTAAGACAAAAGTAACCCTGATTCCTATGGGAGACAAGGAAAGGCTTGATGTAACTTTGAATTATGTCATCAAAAATTATGCGGGAAAAGTTTATCTTACGCAGAGCGAGACAGTTCTTGTTGAAAAAGAGATGGAATTCACACGAAATTTTGAAACAGGCATGCTGCCTCTTGGAGATTATATAATCGGACTTGAACTTGTTTATCCCGGAGGCATTGCTCCATCAAGCGCACATTTTGAAGTTGTTCAGAGAAGTCTGGAAGATGTTTTCGGACTTATATTATTTCTTCTTGTAGTAGGAATTGTAATCATAGCTATTCTGATAATATTATTATTGATAAAAAAGAGAAAGAAAAAAGAGAATGCAGAATAATTTAAATAAGAGTTATTTTATCCAATAAAATGTTAATCGGACTTGTAGGGAAGCCTTCTGTTGGAAAGAGCACTTTTTTTAAAGCTGCGACTTTGGCAGAAGTTGAAATTGCTTCTTATCCTTTTACTACAATAAAACCGAATCATGGAGTCGGTTATGTAAAAGTGGACTGCATTGACAAGGAATTTAATACTCAATGTAATCCGAACCACGGATTCTGCATGAATCACAAAAGATTTGTTCCTGTTGATTTAATGGATGTCGCAGGTTTGGTTCCAGGAGCGAGCGAGGGAAAAGGACTGGGAAATCAATTTCTTGATGATTTGAGGCAGGCAGATGTTTTTATTCATATTGTTGATGTTTCAGGAACTACTGACGAGACAGGGAAGTTAACAGAGAATTATGATGTTTCCAGGGATGTTATTTTTTTAGAAGAAGAACTTGACAATTGGTTTTGTAATATTTTAATGAAAGTTTGGAAATGTTTTTCGAAAAAAGCAGAATTGGAAAAATCCAAATTTTCCGAGGCTGTTGTCAAA
>CAZPUY010000046.1:0-4116 GCA_964589905.1 Candidatus Woesearchaeota archaeon | reverse complement strand
GATTCAATGGAAAAAAGTATAGATAAATTAAACAACCTGATAATAAATGACAGCGATATAAAAAGAAAAAGAGGATTAATGATTTATCCGTCAACCCGTCCGCTTAACAGGACACTGGAATATTGTTCAAAACCATATATTCCTGGAGTAACAGGAAACCCAGTTGGAGTTACTAAATTATTAAGAGATTTAGGACTTAATTCTGCAAATGGGAAATACAAGAGTTTAATAGAACTCGATGAAGAAGAAATGTCAAAATTAATAACATCAATAATTCTCAAAAATCCTAAAATAAAAAATAAAGAAATCATAGGAGATATTTTTCTACTGAAATTCTTTAATAAACTTGAAGATGCCAGAGAATTAAGCGCAATAGTCAATGCCTGTTCCAGGCTTGGAGAATCTGAAACCGCAGTGCAATTTTGCATGGAATCCCTAAAGGCAAAAAAAAGGGCAGAGATGATACACACAAAATACAAGCAGGTTATTATTTCTGCATTAAAAATTGTTTCTGAATTAGAAAAAATAGAAGGGAATGGTTTTGTGATAATTAATGCAAAAGAGAAAATAAAAGACACAATTGTAGGAACAATAGCAAGTATCCTTTCAAATTCTTCAATTTACGAAGAGGGAACAATAATAACAACAATGGCTTATTACGACGACAAGATAAAAGTTTCTGCAAGAAACGTAGGTAAAAATGGAAGAAATATTAGAGAGATTTTAACATCTGTTGTTGAAAAAACCGGGGGAGAAGTCGGAGGACACGAATTTGCAGCAGGTTGCTCAATAAGCCAGGAAAAAGAGCAGGAATTTTTAGATTTCCTGAAAAAAAGTTTTGAAATTGAATTGGTAAAGATTTAAAAATTATTTATTCTTTGAATTATCATGAGAAATAAAAAAAGAGGCAGAATAGTCAATATAAAAATTAATTTTTCAAACAGATGGCTTTATTTTTTTGTAACAGTAGGAATTTTAGTAATGGTTGCTATTGGTGTTTATGCTTACACATCTCCAAATGGAATCGGACATGATATTACAGAAATAGAACCTTGTGCAGATGGACAAGTTTTAGTAACCAATGATGAAGGAGTTTGGACTTGTGCTAATCTTAAAAGCTGGTCATATAGTGGTTGGTTTACAACATACACATATTGTTCAACTATTTGTAGAGACCATGGTTATGAATGTTTTGCTGCTCAACAAACTTCTGATGGTACATGGACTAGTTGTGTTACAGGTAGTTCAGCCGAAAAGCGATGTTTCTGCATTAAAATTTTCGCAGAATAAATTCTTATAATCAGAGATTAATCACAACTTTTAAAACTGAGCATTTTCTTCATATTTTATGACACTTGAAGTTGGAGATTTAGTTTTATGCACAGTAGATAGAATAGTCGGAACAATTGTATTTGTAAAAATAAATCTTGAAGGAAGAGAAGTTGAAGGAAACATAATAATGAGCGAAGTTGCTCCGGGAAGAATAAGGAACATAAGAGATTATGTAGTTCCAAAGAAAAAAATTGTCTGCAAGGTATTGAGAATTTCCCAGAATGGAAATATAGACTTATCATTGCGAAGAGTTACCCAAAAAGAGAAAAAAGAAGTTCTTGAACAGGCAGAACAGGAAAAAAATTATATTGGTGTGTTAAAGGGGATTTTGAAAGAAAAGGCTGATGATGTAATAAAAAAAATCTCAGAGAAAGATAACATCACATCTTTTTTGGAAGAAGCAAAATCAAATCCCGAAAAGCTTGAAAAAATTATTGGAAAAGAAAACTCAAAGAAAATAGTTGATATCCTTAAAACTCAAAAAAAGAAAAAAAGAATAATAAAAAAAGAAATCTTCCTTACCAGCACTAAATCCGACGGTATAATTTTAATAAAAAAGATCTTAGGAAATTTTAAAGAAGCAAATATAAAATATATTTCTGCAGGAAAGTATAATCTTGAAATAGAATCTGATGATGTAAAAACTGCAGATAAGAACATGAAGAATATAATAGATTCTATAGAAAAAGAATCAAAGAAATTAGGTGTTGAATTTTCTGTTAAGTAATAAGAATAAGAAATTACCATAAAATAATTAAAGTAAGATTTCTTTAAAATATTATGAAAAGACATGTATCTATATTTCAAGATATAACAGGAAAATCAATTGACCAAGTTATAAAAACAGATGAGACAGAAAGCCCTACAGAATTAATTACACAAGAAATAGAAAAATCAACAGGAAAAAAAAGTAGGAATAACTTTTTATGCAGGTTTTAGATATAAGTTTTATGATACAAACATTGACAAATACTTAAAATAATTTTTCTTGTTTCTCCCCGATTATTGCTTTTCCATATTCCCCGTCATATCCCGGATTAACGTGAATTTTTCCTTCTCTATTTTTTAATATTAATGTAACAATTTTTAAATCAATTTCCTTAGATAAAAATTCATCTTTTGTAACATTCAAAAGAATATTAAATTCATTTCCAAAAGTTTCAATAAGAGAATTGTATGTGTTCCAAACACTTTTGCTTTCCATAGAACTTCCTAAGGATAATGCAAGAATTTCTTGGAGAGGAAGAAGTTTATAGAAAGGTTTTGCATTTTTTATTTTAAATTCTTTTGGATAAGATGAAAGTTGTTCAACTCTGTTATCAACCCCTATTGTAAGTGGTTTTTCGCAGACAGGACAAATTCCGTTTAGTTTTTTTGTTTCTTCAGGTGAACAGGAAAAATTACAATTTCTGTGTCCATCCCAGTGATACTTCCCGTATGCGGGATCTGTTTCTATTGTCGCAATAAAAGTTTTATTCCTAATCTGTTCAATTATATCTAAATAGTAACTTGTTTTTTTAAAAATAGTCGCTTCTCTACCTAAGCGAAATGGCCAAAAACTATGTGCATCAGAAAAACTTACAATCGCCTTGTCTTCTAATTCCTTAATTCTCCAGTTCATTTTAGGGTCTGATGATATTCCTGTCTCAATAGCATGGATATTAGAAAATTCATCTCCAAAAGCATCTTTTAATGAATCAAATCCAGACATGCTTCCGAATAAACCAAACCACGGAGTCCATATATGAGCAGGAATAATTTCAATATCTTTGGAAATTTTCAGGATATCTTTAGCAAAATCTTTACAACTAATATTAAAGATTGGCCTGCCATCATAATCCCTCCGCCCTTTTGTATCAAGATATAAATTAATTTTCTCTGCTGTTTCTATATTCGGAACAAGGAGAACAAGATGAATTCGTCTTCCCTTCTCCTGTGTATAAATCAAAGAAATTTCTCCTGTGATAATAAATGGAAAATCCTGATAATAATAAAATCCTTTTCCATTATCAACAAGCTTTTCTTTTATTTCTTTAAGCCATAATGGATGAGTAAAGTCTCCTGTGCCAAGAAGATTAAGTCCCTTAACTTTTGCCCACTTAACTAAATTTTCAAAGTTTATATTAATGCTACATGCTCTAGAAAATCTGGAATGAATATGCAAATCAGCAAAAAGAACATTTCCAAAATCAATCTTATCTTCCATTTCAATTAAAAAAATAATTAATTAATAAAGATTATGATAAAATTAACTAAAAGATAAATTTATTTCTTTTTTCTCAAGGCAGCTCCGCCACCAATAATAATCACTATTACTAAAATTATTAATATCCATGCCCAATAAGGTAATCCTAAAAAGCCAGTTGCTTTTTCTTCTGTTGTAGTCATTTCACTCTCTTCTTCTTTAGAGATAATTTCTGCCCCTTTTGTAGCAATTGCAAAATAACTGAAACTTGTTAATTCAACTGTGTAATAATAATAGGTATTATCCTCATTAGAATATGTAGTTGTAAGTTCATTCCATTGATTATTAGTTTCATCATATTTGAACAAAGCAACATCTTCTTTAGTAATTCCATGATTGTTAACCCATGATTTCTCAACCTGAATCTTCATAGTAGCTTTGCTTAATTTATTAACAAGATTTTGAGTATCTATCTTAAAATATTTGTATGTTCCAGTCACAGAACTTGAAACTGCTGAAGGAACATTTGTTCCATAATTTCCAACATTAATTTGAACATTATTTGCTGTTTCAGTAACTTCTACTCGTATTTCTTTTAT
>CAZPUY010000045.1:0-4175 GCA_964589905.1 Candidatus Woesearchaeota archaeon | reverse complement strand
ACCATTGCTATAACCTAAAATAAACTATCTTATAAATTATATGTTTTAATGAAGATGATTAAAATATAAAAAGTCTCTTAACCAGATTATAGGATGTTATACCTTATAGGACTAGGACTGAATGAAAAATCAATTTCATTGGAAGGAATTGAAAGTATTAAGAAATGCAGGAAGATTTATTTTGAAAATTATACTGTAAATTTCCCTTATTCTGTCAAGGAATTAGAAAAAAATATCGGGAAAAAGATTATTCCTGCAGACAGGAATTTAGTTGAAAGCAGCAGACTAATTGAAGAAGCAAAAAAAGAAAATATTGCACTGCTTGTGTATGGAAGTCCGCTGACAGCGACTACGCATATATCACTTATTCAGGAAGCAGAAAAGAAAAAAATAAAATATTGCATAGTTTACAATGCATCTGTATTTGATGCAATTGCTGAAACAGGATTGCAGATTTACAAATTCGGGAAAATAGCCTCAATCCCAAATTTTGAGGCAGAAAGTTTTATTGAAATTATTAAGGAAAATAGAAAGATAAATGCACATTCTTTAATTCTTGTTGATATTGGAATGGAATTCAAAAATGCAGTTGAAAGATTAAAAAAAATTACAGATAAGGAAAAAATTATTGTTTGCTCAAAACTTGGAACAAAAAAAAGAAAAATATTTTACGGGAATTTAAGCGAATTAAAAAATAAAAAAGTTGAATCTCCTTTTTGTTTCATAATTCCGGGAAAACTTCATTTTGTTGAGGAAGAAGTTTTGGAAAATTTTAAGAATTAATCTTGTTTTATTATTTTATGTTTGGATTGGATAAAGAAGAAATAAGAACTCTGAAATCTCTGAATACTCCAAAAAAAATTCAGGATTTTCTTAATAAAATTCCGATAAATTTTGAAGAAAACGGAGATACATGCATGTCTCCGAGGAAAGTTCTGAGAGAAAATAAAGCGCATTGCATTGAAGGTGCTCTTCTTGCTGCGGTTGCATTAAGAATTAACGGAATAAAACCCCTCATTGTTGACCTTGAAGCAGCAGAAAGGGATTTTGACCATGTGATATGCGTTTTTCAAAAAGAAGGAAAATGGGGTTCAATAAGCAAAACAAATCACGCTGTTTTAAGATACAGAGAACCAATATACAACAGCATAAGGGAATTAGTTATGAGTTTTTTCCATGAATATTTCGATGATAATGGAAACAAAAATTTAAGAAAATATTCTGTTCCTGTAGACTTGTCGAGATTTGATAATTTAAACTGGATAACTTCAGAAGAGGATATCTGGGAAATTCCGGAATATCTTGTGGATGTTAAGCATTATCCGATTCTGACAAAAAAACAAATACATAGTTTAAGAAAAGCCGACAATCTGGAAATTGATGCAGGTAAATTAACTGAATGGAAAAACTAAAGATTAATTTAAAAATGCTAAAGGATATAAAATAAAATGTATGATTTTAAAAAAATTGAAGAAGAAACACGGAAAGCCTGGAAAAAAAATAAAAAAGAAATTGAAAAAACAATTCAGGATAATACAAAAAAACCAATTTTCTCCTTTCTTGAAGGTCCTCCGACAGCAAATGCGCCTCCGGGATTGCATCATCTTGAAGTAAGAACTTTCAAAGACATAATCTGCAAATTCAAATATATGAACGGATTTTCTGTTCCGCGAAAAGGTGGATGGGATTGTCATGGATTGCCTGTTGAAGTTCAGATTGAAAAAAAACTCGGATTAGCAGATAAAAAAGCAATTATAAAATATGGTGCTGACAAATTCATAAAAGATTGCAGGGAAAGTGTCTGGAGTAATATAAAAGAATGGAATGCATCAACAGAAGAATTAGCCTATTGGATTGACCTTGAACATCCTTATGTAACTCTTGAAAATGATTATATTGAAAGTGTCTGGTGGAGTTTAAAAGAATTATACAAAAAAAAGTTATTATACGAAGGGTATAAAGTTGTGCCTTTTTGTCCAAGATGCGGAACTCCGTTATCAAGTCATGAAGTAGCCCTGGGTTATAAAGACGTCAAAGAAGAATCTGTTTATATCGCTTTCAAACTAAAAGGAAAAAAGGGAGAATATATTTTAGCATGGACAACAACACCATGGACATTGCCAGGAAATGTCGGGTTGGCAGTAAATCCAAAGGTTGATTATGTAAAAGTCAAACTTCCTGACGGAGATAAATTAATTTTAGGAAAAGAAAAATTGAATTTGATTAATGGAGAATATCAGATTATTGAAACATTGAAGGGAAAGGATTTAGAAGGATTGGAATATGAACCGCTTTATGATATTCCTGAAACTCAGAATAAAAACTCGCACAAAGTTGTTGGCGCTGATTTTGTTACAACTGAAGATGGAACAGGTGTTGTTCATACAGCAGTAATGTACGGAGAAGATGATTATAATTTGGGAAAAGAAGTTGGTTTCCCTGAAGTTCATACAGTCGGAGAAGACGGAAAATTTCTTGATATAACCCCTGAATTTTTAAAGGGAAGATTTGTGAAAGAAGCAGAAAAAGATATTATTGAGGATTTGAAAAAAAGGCATTTACTTTTCAAAAAAGAAAAGATAGAACACTCTTATCCATTTTGCTGGAGATGTGATTCTCCTCTGTTATATTATGCAATTAATTCCTGGTATATCAAAGTTACAAAAATAAGAGATAAAATTATCGAGTTAAACAAAAAAATAAATTGGGAACCTGAACACATAAAGGATGGAAGATTTGGAAAATGGCTTGAAGGAGCAAAAGACTGGGCATTATCTAGATTTAAATTTTGGGGAACACCATTGCCAATCTGGAGATGTTCATGCGGAGAAGAAGAAATAATCGGAAGTATTGATGAATTAAAAAAAAGAGCAGTAAAACTTCCAAAAGGAAAAATTGATTTGCACAAACCATGGATTGACGAGGTAAAATTAAAATGCAAATGCGGGAAAGAAATGAAGAGAATTTCTGATGTTATTGATTGCTGGTATGATTCAGGAAGCGCGACTTTTGCCCAGTTTCATTATCCGTTTGAAAATAAAAAAGAATTTGAAAGAAGATTTCCGTATGATTTTATTGCAGAAGCGATAGACCAAACAAGAGGATGGTTTTATACTCTCCATGTTCTCGGAGCTGCTTTATTTGACAAACCTGCTTATAAAAATGTGATATGTGCCGGACATATTGTAGACGAGAAAGGAGAAAAAATGTCAAAAAGCAAAGGAAATATTATAAAGCCCAGAGAAATTTTAGATTTGACAGGAGTTGACGCTGTCAGGCTTCAGTTTTGCACATCTGAAGCAGGGAGTCAAAAAAGATTTTCATACAACCTGATGAAAGAATCAGTAATTCCTTTTTTGACTATTTTTTATAATTCATTTAATTATTACCAGCAGTTAGAGAATAAGAAAAACAAAAAAAAGATTGAGGATAAATGGATTTTATCAAAGCTGAATTCAGTAATAAAGGAAGTTGGTGAAGGGCTTAACAAATTCGAATTGAACAAGCCATTTGAGGTTCTTTCAAATTTTATAACTAATGATTTTTCAAGGCAGTATATAAAAATGACAAGGGACAGAGATGATACCAAAGAAATAATTGGTGAAGTCCTGAAAAAAATTTCCTTAATACTTGCTCCATTTGCTCCGTATATTTCAGAATTTATTTACAGGGAATTTTCAAAAAAATCAGTCCATCTTTCTTCATGGCCAAAAGCAGATAATAAATTAATTAATAGAAAACTTGAAGAAAAATTTGAAAATATTTTTAAAATAATTGAATTTGGACTTGCAGAAAGAGACAGAGAAAAAATAGGACTGAAATGGCCAGTTGCAGAAGCAGAAATAAAATGCAATTTGGTTATCGAAAAAGAATTTCATGAGATAATAAAAAAACAACTGAATGTAAAAAGATTAAAATTCGGCAAAGAAAAAGAAATTTCTGTTAAACTTGATACAAAAATAACTCCTGAACTTGAAGCAGAAGGATATGCAAGAGAAATGTCGAGGCAGGTGCAGGCATTCAGAAAAAAACTCGGACTGAAAAAAGAAGATGAGATTAAACTTTTTATTTTTTCCGACGAGAAATTAAAAAATATTTTAGAGACACAAAAAAAATTTATTATGGAAAGAACGAACTGTGAAAAGTTGGAAATTTTTTCTGAAAATGTTACAACT
>CAZPUY010000044.1:0-4190 GCA_964589905.1 Candidatus Woesearchaeota archaeon | reverse complement strand
CTTGGTGGCCTGGGCAGTATCTGGGGGGCTGTTATCGGAGGCTTGCTTTTGGGTTTAATTGACGGCCTGGTACCTCTCGGGTCGAATACCACCGTAGCCTCCATCATTGGTTTTTCCATTATCGTTCTCATCCTGATCTTTAAGCCCCAGGGCTTTCTGGGCCATGAGTAGAAAAAAGCCCCCAGGGGACCTGAGTCCATTGGAGAAACATTCATCATGAAATTGGGTAAAAATTGGGGGTATCTGTTTTTAATTTTACTCATCTTCGTCATACCCCTGTTTATTAAAAGCGAGTATTACCTGCATATTCTTGTCCTCAGTGTGATCAACATTATTTTAACCAGCAGTCTGCGAACCATCGCCATAACTGGTCAGGTATCCATAGGCCACGCAGGATTTAAATGCATCGGGGCCTATACTTCGGCGATCATAGCGATGAAATTGGGGCTATCGCCCTATATCTCTATATTCATGGGAGGAGTAGCCGCCCTGGTGGTGGCCGGGGTAATCGCCTATCCCATTACCAGGGTTAAGACAGTCTATTTCTCTATGTTGACTATGTTTTTTGGAATCGTCGTTACCCTGGTGACATCGGAATGGAGGTCGCTCACCGGCGGCACCACCGGCATCATAGGCATCCCCTCTTTCGGGAATGTGTCCATATTGGGGATGGTCATAGATTTCAATAACAAGCTCCCGAATTTATATCTTGCATTGATACTGATGGTCATCGTACTCTTTTTTCTTTATGGCCTGGACCGCTCATACATCGGCATGACCTTAAAAGCCATTTCGCAAGATGAATCTCTGGCGGCCAGCATAGGTATCAATGTGGCAAGGTCCAAAGCCATCATCTTCTGTCTCGGTTGTTGTATCGCCGGCGTGGCAGGAGGCTTTTATGCCCATTATTGGGGAATTCTAAACCCTGATTCTTTCGGTCTTTTCCAAAGCATCTACCTGTTAATCTATATGATTGTCGGGGGGACTGATCGATTTATGGGGGCCGTCATCGGGGCATTGGTTCTCACACTTCTCCCCGAAGTCTCACGGGCATTCCAGGAGTACCAGCCATTGGTTTTCGTAGCCGTATTATATCTCGTGGTCTTCTTACTACCCAGAGGCATGGTCGATCTGCCTCAGCAGATGAAACCATTGATAAGAATGATTAACCGGGGAAGGGCCAAGCCACATGCTGGAAACTAAGAACTTGACTAAAAATTTCAAAGGGGTGCAGGCCGTCTATGATCTTGATCTGAATGTTAATGAAGGAGAGATAGTCGGCATCATCGGTCCGAATGGGGCCGGGAAAACCACTGTTTTTAATCTGATAACGGGTTACCTGCAACCCACCAGAGGGGAAGTCATATTTAACGGCAGAGATATTACCGGCCAAAAACCCCATGTGATAGCCATGCATGGAATAGTGCGAACCTTTCAACTTGATAGGATATTCCACAATTTCAGCATCCTCCAGAATGTGTTAACAGCGTCTTATTTAAATGCCGGGATTGGCCTATGGGGAGCTGCACTGAACAGTTCCGGATATCGCAGAAAAAACCGCGACACATTAGAGTATGCCGGGAAAATTCTGAAATTCGTGAGACTGGATGATAAGAAAGATGAAATTGCCCGCAATCTTCCTCACGGCCACCAAAAGTTATTGGGGATCGCCATTGCCCTGGCCGCTAACCCAAAGGTGTTATTGCTGGATGAGCCGCTGGGAGGGATGAACCCTGCGGAAGTTGACGGGACCTTGGAGATCATTAGGGAGATAAGGAGACAGGGGACAGCCATTGTTTTAGTCGAACACGATATGCAGGCAGTCATGAAAACCTGTGACAGAATAGTGGTATTGAACTTCGGCGTGGTAATCGCTCGCGGGTTACCTGAAGAAGTGCAGAAAAATCAGGAGGTGATTCAGGCCTACCTTGGAACCAAAAAAATTTACACTTAGACTGAATGATGTCAAGATTAACTATGGCAAGGCCGAGGCCATTAAGGGCGTCACCTTGGAGGTAGCCGGAGGCACAATCACCGGGCTGATCGGCGCCAATGGGGCAGGCAAAAGTACTGTTTTAAAGGCGATCTCCGGGTTATTGCCTATCACTTCGGGTGAAATATGGTTTCAAGATAACAGGATAGACGGCATGCCGGGACATAAGATTGTGCAATTAGGCGTCGTTCAAATCCCCGAGCGACGGCGGCTTTTCCCCTATATGAGTGTCATACAAAATATGAGGGTTGGCGCTTACCTAAGGGACGATAAGATCGGGATAAAGAAAGACATTGATAAGAACTTCCAACGTTTTCCAAGATTAAAGGAAAGACAAAATCAACGGGCCGAGACCTTAAGCGGTGGGGAACAGCAGATGCTGGCAATTGCCCGGTCGCTCATGGCCAACCCCAAGTTGCTTCTGCTGGATGAACCTTCATTAGGACTGGCTCCGATCGTAGTGGATATTTTAGCTACCGTGATAAAGGAAATAAATAAAGAGGGCATCGATATTTTTTTGGTAGAGCAAAATGCGGGATTGGCCTTTGACCTCGTTGATCTATTGTATGTATTGGAAGTGGGCCGGATCATCCTGGAAGGGAAAATCCACGAAATAATGAACGACGAAAAAGTCCGAAAGGCTTTCCTGGGCGGTTAGAAAATGGTTCCCCTCCGAAGCAAAATTAAAAATCTATTTTACAATCCCTCTCCTTTATGGTGACTACCAAAGATATCTTTTCTTTTTCTGTATTCACCGGCAAAATCATAAGCCCTTTCGGGATTCTTTTCCCAGAAATAAATACCATGCCCCAACCAGTCGTAATCATTCCTCTTTTTCAGGATCAAAATCGGCTTATATAAGTAGAATCGGCTCTTCATTATAAGAATCAAGTCGTTGAGAGGAACCCCGTATTAGAAAGGCTATCCAAGGCATCTTGAAAAGGAGTTTAAAAAATGTGTCAAAGGTGGGAAGGCACTGCGAATCCAGTTCAAGAATCTCATATGATCCATGCTCATATATAGCTGCTGAAATTCGATCTCGCAGTTCTCCATAACATTCAATCGAATCGGATATTGAGGATATGCATCAGAAGATGCAAAACGGTTTTTCTATGTGGTCATGGTAAGATATGCTTATTCAAATAGAGATATTAATGGTATTGTGATAGGATCTTGTCAATGCGCTATCATTTCTGCTTTTATAATAAAATCCGATAATTAAGGAGAATAAACTCATGCCGACATTAAATATAGATGTCCCCGATAGAGTGTTTGCAGCTCTACGGGTCGACCCTGAAGAATTTACAAGAGAGATGAGGCTTGCAGAAGCTGCTTCCTGGTATGAACAGGGGAAGGTGAGCCAAGAAGTTGCTGCAAGAATAGCAGGTTTGAACCGAACTGACTTCCTCCTGGCGCTGGCAAAAATGGGTAAAAGTTCCTTTCAAGTAGACTTCAATGACTTAGACAGAGAACTTGCCCGTGGATAATCCGCCTGTCATTGAGGAACTTATTAATGCAGGTCTTTATTTAACACAACAAATACTTGATGAATCCCTAAAGAGGGTGGGTGAATAAAAGGGGATGCTGATAAAAAAGCAAAATTAAAAGAGACCGATTTGATACCCCATACAATCTGGAACAAAAATACCATCCTTGAACCTCCCCCTATTTAGCAAAAATGGCAGTATTGCCAAATTTTCTAAAAGCCAACTACTTCTTGACAAAACATAAGGATATGTTATATCCTTACGGCATCTATTCATACATTTATAACTAATTATTATTTCAGGGGGGGATATGGGCCTCAAAGGGTCCTCAAATGAGGTTCTTTTCAAAAAGATAAGGCTTGCAAGGGGAGCCGCGGGATTCAGCCTGTCTGAGGCGGCGAACCGCCTGGGATTCAATAATTATCAGACGCTATCCGCCATTGAGAAGGGGGCACGGAACATTACGGCTCATGAGTTGAGTGAAATGGCGTCCCTCTACGGGAGACCTTTAGGATATTTTTTTGAATCAGAAGTCTCTCCGGAACCGCTCCCCCTGTGGCGGAAGGCCGGGGACATATCAGTAAAACCGGTTGAACGCCGATTCCTCATCTTTTTGGAAAACTACACCAGGCTGGAGGACCTTTTCGGTCTGAAACGGAGATGGAAGGCCGTTCAAAAAAGCTATGCCAAATCGGATTTCGCGGCGGAGG
>CAZPUY010000043.1:0-4317 GCA_964589905.1 Candidatus Woesearchaeota archaeon | reverse complement strand
TTCTTTCTTTTTCAAGTTCCTTTTCATCAAATAAAGGATTTTTAACCATATCACTAAGAACTTCCAAAGCAACGTTTAGATGTTTGCTTGGCATCTTGCACCAATAAGCAGTAATTGTCTCTGAAGTAAAACCATTAAGTGCCCCCCCATTCTTTTCTATCTCTTCAGCAATCTTTCTTGCATTCCTCGTCGGAGTTCCTTTGTAAAGCATATGCTCAATAAAATGAGATATTCCCTTTTCATCCAATTCTTCATTAATCCCGCCGTTTCTCACTGCAAAAGCAACACTTACTATTGGTAAATTTCTTTTTTCAAGTATAATTGTCATGCCATTTTTCAGTACTTTTCTGTAAAATTGCGAAACCATAAAAAAAAGAAATATAAAAGGTATATAAATTATTTTATACAAAGAAATATTTAATAAATAAAATATCTTATTTTGAATATGGCAAAAGAGGTTGTTAGTATAGTAAAGTGCGAAGATTATGCACAGAATAGAATAAATAATGCAGTAAAAAAAGCAATTTCTGAAATAAAATTCGACATAAAAAAAGGATCAAAAATTCTCATCAAGCCAAATTTAGTTGGAATAAATAAACCAAAACACCATTCAATAACACATTATACGCTTATTGATGCTTTATGTAAATATTTTATTGATAAAAAATGTGAAATTGCCATCGGAGAATCCAGTGCGTTTTACCAAAAAGGTTACACATTAAAAGCATATCAAAGTTCAAGGATTTATGACATCGCTAAAAAGTATAACATTAAGTTAATCGCTTTTGAAAATGAAGAAATCTATAAGATAACTGACAAATTAAAATTTCTTGATGAACTATTCTTGCCGAAAAAGATAAAGGATTTTGATTTGATTGTAAATGTTCCAAAATTAAAGACACACGCTCTTATGCGTTTTTCAGGAGCATTAAAAAATTTATATGGTATTGTTCCTGGAGGATACAAACAATGGCTGCATCATAAAAGCAAAAACATAAATGATATGGCAGAAATATTTCTGGACATATACGAAAATATCAAACCAAGGACACTTAATATAATGGATGCTGTTGTGGGGCTTGATGGAGGTCCGTCAGCAGTTGTTGGAAAACCAAAAAAAATAGGATATATTCTTGCTTCTGAAAATCCCTTGGCACTGGACGCCATTGCTTGTCAGATTATTGGATATTCTCCAACAGATATTCCTACTATAACTATGGCAATAAAAAGAAAAATGATAAACCTAAAAAATATTAAACAAATAGGAAATTTTAAGATAACTGAATTTAAAAAACTTAAAACAGGAGAAATAAAAGATTTTCAAAAAAGAAGTATATTCACTACTGAAACACATACCTGGCCAACAGTAAATAATAAATGCAATAACTGCAAAATCTGCATAGAATATTGCCCTGCAAAAGCAATTTTTGAAAAAAATGGAAAAGTAGTTATCGATAAAGAAAAATGCCTCTTTTGTTATACCTGTATCCCAAAATGCCCACAAAAAGCGATATATCACAAAACAACTTTTAAAAATAAATTTATAAGACTTGTAAGATTTATTACAGGAGCATAACATGACTATCGAAATTATTTTTTATTTTCTCTTATTTGGTGTAATTGGTATTTCTCAGGAAGTAATCTGGAGAGGATTGACTAATTTTCAAAAAAAGGATGATTTAACACTTACAGGTTCGTCCTCATTATGGATGCTCCCAATATATGGTTCAGTTTTCTTCATAATTCTTTTTGTACAAACATTTTTTCCAATGCTGAACATTTTTCTGAGAGGATTAATTTATATGATATTAATACTTGGTTGGGAATACACAACAGGATTTGCAATAAAAAAAATTGCTGGAAGAGCACCTTGGAATTATTCAAGAGAAAAAATTAAAATAGGACGCAAAACAGAGAAAACAAATCTTGACGGGTTAATTTGTTTTAGCAAAGCGGGCGTATGGTATGTGGAAAGTTTAATTGCAGAAGCATTATATCTTTTTTTGAATAGCAAAATTATATTCTAAGTTATTTGCTAAAAATAATATATCTTTCTCCCCCAATTTCAAAATTATCCAATACATTAAAATTGTCATCAATAAAACTAATTATCCAATTCCTTTTTGCCTTAAATTTTTCTCTTCCCCCCAAACTTCTGGTTGCAAAACTTACAACAAGCTTATCAGAAATTTTTGCAGTTTCAGAAATTAATTCTTTTGAATAATTTTCTTTAAGAGATTCAAGTGCATCGATAATTTTAAACATAAAAATAATTCTCGGTTTTTTTTCTTTTTTGATTATTGTTATAACTTTTTCTTTTTCAAACAAACTTAAGTGAATAGATTTTCCATTCAGATTATTTTTCTTAAAATAAAAATTCATCAGTTCAACAAGCTGTCCTACAGATTCTATTGCAGTATAATTTACATCAATCCCAAATTGCTTAAAAAATTCATAACTAAACCCATTGATTCCTGCCCCTAAATCAATTACACTCGCTCTTGGAGATTCACTAAAAATTCTGTTATAAATTTTTTCATAATAAGGCAATCGCTCGCGTGTTGAAAGATGTTTCCTTAAAATCCATTTAGGTTCTTTATCCTTAAGAGAAAGAAGTTTCTTGCTTATGAATGCAGAAAAAACTTTTCTCAGCAATTCTTTTGTTAATCTTATTTTTTCATCTTCGCTGGTTTGCCTTTTTTCAAAATGCTTGTAAGCTATTTCTATATCTTTTTCCCGAAGCTGCGAAAATTCCCTTTTCTCCAGAATTCGTTGAAGAATTTTTTTGTTCATAAGTTTTTTAATCTTCTTAAGTTTAAAAGATATATCATGGTATTACTTCCGGGAAGGATATTTCAATGTTATTTTCATGGAAAAAGAAATTCAAATAAGATATCTTTAACATTTGATGATGGCCCTTCAAAAGAAACTGAGAAAATTTTAGTTTTATTAAAGAAATATAATGCTAAAGCTACATTTTTTATTTGGGGGCAGAGAATTAAAGGGCGTGAAAAAACAATTGAAAGGATAATAAAAGAGGGGCATGAAATAGGCAATCATTCTTATGAACATAAGAGATTAACATTCAAAACACAGGATTATATTTTCAAAGATTTAAAAAAATGTGATAAAGAGTTATTAAGATTAGGATTTAAAACAGATTTATTCAGACCCCCTGCATTTTCTATATTTTACAATTTATTGAGAGTTTGTAAGAAATTAGAAAAAAAGATAGTTATGTGTGATATTATTTCAGATGATTGGAGAAAAAAAGGGATAGAATATTCTGTAGAAAAAGTATTGAAAAAAACAAAACCTGGTTCAATAATTAATTTCCATGATTATCTTGAAGGAATAGGACCAAATGAAGATATTATACCTATTATTAAACAAGTAATACCTCAAATAAAAAAGAAATATAAATTAGTCACAATTTCAAAATTATTAGAAAATTAAGATGGCTTCAACAAATCAATCCCCGTTTTATCAAAAAGCAGAGGCAAAATTTCTGGCAGCGCAAACAGATGAAGACAGATTGATGTATTTGGAAGAGATGATTAGAGAATGTCCAAAACATAAATCTTCTGAAAAAATGCTGGCAAATCTCAAAACAAGGAGATTAAAATTAAAAAAGAAAATAGAAACAGAAAAAAAAATCAAAAAATCTTCAGGAAAAATAGGAATAAAAAAAGAGGATTTGCAGGCAGTTATCGTAGGAAAAACTAAATCAGGAAAATCATCTCTTCTTTCTGTTTTGACAAATGCAAAGCCGGAAATAAGTGAATATAATTTTGCAACAAAAATGCCCGCAATTGGAATGATAGATTATCGCGGAGTAAAAATCCAGATGATAGAAATTCCTGCGATTGAATCAGAATATTTTGACAAGGGAGTTGTAAATTCTGCAGACACTATCTTAATTTTGATTACAAATTTGGGGCAGATTCCTGAAATAGAAAAAAAAATTGAAAAAGCAACAGGGAAAAAAATAATTGTGTTTAATAAAATGGATTTAATTTCTGAGGCTGAAAAAAGAAAAATGTCAGCAACCCTACAGTCAAAAAAATATGATTTTATTTTTATTTCAGCCAAAACAGGAGAAAATCTTGAAAAACTTAAAGAAAAACTTTTCCAGAGTTTTGGAAAAATAAGGATTTATACAAAAGAGCCGGGAAAAGAAAAATCTCCAAAACCAATTATTCTAAAACCTAATTCAACAGTTTTTGACGTCGCAGAAAAAATCCTGAAAGGATTTTCAGAAAAAGTTAAGGAAACAAAAATCTGGGGCCCGTCATCAAAATTCTCAGGACAAAAAGT
>CAZPUY010000042.1:0-4373 GCA_964589905.1 Candidatus Woesearchaeota archaeon | reverse complement strand
GAAATCATGACCAGAGTTCAAGACTTAACAGAGGAAGCAAGACGCAAAAACAGGCACTTGGATTGTATTCTGCAAATTATCTTTGCAGAGTTGATACTGATGTTTCTATTTTGCAATATCCTCAGAAACCGATTGTAAAAAGTTTTATTTATGATACACTGAATACATACCCAGCAGGACAGAATCTGGTTGTTGCAGTAATGACATATGAAGGATACAATATGGAAGATGCATTAATTCTCAATCAGGGAAGTGTGAACAGAGGAGTTGGAAGGAGTTTTTATTTTAGACCATATTCTGCGCTTGAAATGAATTATGCCGGAGGATTGAAAGATGAAATCGCTA
Organism: Candidatus Woesearchaeota archaeon; assembly: GCA_964589905.1. Taxonomy (GTDB): domain Archaea; phylum Nanobdellota; class Nanobdellia; order Pacearchaeales; family GW2011-AR1; genus RBG-13-33-26. The sequence continues at coordinate 4,028 of CAZPUY010000042.1, read as the reverse complement.
TTCCTGAAAAGGATGCATCCGGATACAAGACAGAAACAAGTTACAGATTTTTAGAAGATGATGGAATAGTTTATCCTGAAGCAGAAATTGGTGAAGGAGAAGTTATGATTGGAAAAATGTCTCCTCCTAAATTCTTATCAGAAGCAAGGGAAATTTCAATAAGAACAAAGAAAGAATCTTCTGTTACAATGAGGCAGGAAGAAAAAGGAATTGTCGACGCTGTTTTTATTACTGAAGATTCAGAAGGAAATAAAATAGTCCAGGTAAGAACAAGAGATCAAAGAATCCCTGAACTTGGTGATAAATTTGCAACTTCTCACGGACAGAAAGGTGTTATTGGAATGATAGTTCCTGAAGAAGATGTTCCATTTACTTCAAGAGGAGTTCGTCCTGATGTTATATTTAACCCTCATGGATTGCCGAGCAGAATGACTGTTGGATATTTAATGGAATTACTCGCAGGAAAAGCAGGAAGTTTAAATGGAGAAGTAATTGACGGAACATGCTTCTCAGGAGTTGGAAAAAAACAACTTGAAGAGAATCTTAAAAATATTGGGTTTAGGTATGACGGAAAAGAAACTATGTACAGTGGAATTACAGGAAAAAGAATGACTGCAAAAATATTCATCGGAAATATGTATTATCTTAAACTAAAATATATGGTAGGAAACAAACTGCACGGAAGAGCGTCTGGAAAAGTTGCTTTGCTTACAAGACAGCCTATTGAAGGAAGGTCGAGAGGAGGAGCATTAAGACTTGGGGAAATGGAACAGGAAGCGCTTGTTGCTCACGGAGCTTCATTATTACTGAAAGAAAGATATGATTCTGACAAAGTTGTTCTTCCAATATGCACGAAATGCGGAAGCATTGGAATTGATGATAATATTAAAAGTAAATTAATCTGCCCGATGTGCAACAGCGAAGATATTGAACCTGTTGAAATGTCTTATGCATTCAAATTATTGCTTGAAGAACTTCAAGGATTGCATATTCATACAACATTTGGATTGAAAAATAAATACGAATAAAAAATGATAGAATCAAAACCAGTAAAAAAACGTGTTGAAGAAATAAGATTTGAATTATTTAGTCCGGAAAATATTAAAAGAATTTCTGCGGCAAAAATAGTAACACCTGAATTATATAATATAGACGGCTATCCTGTCGACGGAGGATTGATGGATTTGAGATTGGGTGCAATTGATCCCGGAGTGAGATGCCGTACCTGTGGTGGAAGATTAAAAGAATGTTTAGGACATCCGGGAAGCATTGATTTAGCACGTCCTATAATCCATTTGAAATATGTTCCTTTGATTGAATTGGGATTAAGATGTTTTTGCAGAGAATGCGGGAAATTATTAGTTGCAGATAAAGACTTGGAAAAATATTCTTCAAGTGAAAGGGCAAAAAAAGCAAAGGATGCGAAAAAATGTCCGCATTGCGGGGCTGACCATGAAAAAATAAAAATTGACAAGCCGACTAATTTTCTTATAGGAAAGACAAGACTTTTTCCCACAGAAATAAGGGAAATACTTACAAAAATTTCTGATGAAGAGTTGGTAAAAATAGGAATAAATCCTGTAACATGCAGACCAGAATGGGCTATTCTCACAATGCTTTTAGTTCCGCCTGTAACAGTTCGTCCAAGCATTATTTTGGAATCAGGAGAAAGAAGCGAAGATGATTTGACACACAAACTTTCTGATATAATAAGAGCGAATCAAAGACTTTGGGAAAACCTTAATGCAGGAGCACCGGAAGTAATCATTGAAGATTTGTGGGATTTGTTGCAGTTTCATGTTACAACATTTTTTGATAACAGCGTCGCTAAAATTCCTCCTGCAAGGCACAGAAGCGGACAGCCTTTGAAAACAATTATGGAAAGAATCAAAGGAAAAGAAGGAAGAATAAGAAAAAATCTTGCAGGAAAGAGAGTGAATTATTCAGGAAGAACTGTAATCTCTCCTGACCCATACATAGGAATTAATGAAGTTGGAGTTCCTTATGAAATCGCGAAAGTTGTGACTGTCGCTGAAAGCGTGACTGATTTGAATATTGAAAAACTGAAAAAATTAATTGAGAAAGGGGGAGAATATCCCGGAGCGAATTATGTTATAAGACCCGATGGAAAAAGAAAAAAGATTACTCCTGATTTGAAAGAAGAAATAATCAATGAGTTAACTGCAGGCTATAAAGTTGAGAGACATTTGCAGGACGGCGATGTAGTTTTATTCAACAGACATCCGAGCCTTCACAGAGGAAGTTTAATGGCTCATTTTGTAAGAGTTCTTAAGGGAAGGACTTTCAGAATGCATCCTGCTGCGGCTGCACCTTATAATGCTGACTTTGATGGAGATGAAATGAATATTCATTCACCGCAGACAGAAGAAGCAAGAGCAGAAGCCAAGATTCTTCTTGATGTAAAAAGAAATTTAATTTCTCCAAAAAATAATACAAATTTCATTGGATGCATAGGAGATGCTATAACAGGAAATTATCTACTCAGTGAAGAAGAATTCTCAAAAGATTATGCAAATCAAATGCTTTACAGATTAGGTATTGAACGTCAGGTTTCTAAAAAAACAATCAAAGGGAAAGAAATTTTTTCAGAAATACTTCCGAAGAATACAAATTTCTCCAATGATTCTGTTAAAATTAAAGATAGTGAAATAGTCAAGGGAAATATAAACAAAACATTATTTGGAAGTGAGGATGGTGAATTAATAAAAGAACTTGAAAAGACTGTTGGAACCGAAGAAACATTTGACACAATAAGGAAGGCATTTAATTTGGGAGTGAGATATCTTTCTGACAGAGGAATAACTATTTCACTTGAAGATTTGGATTTGGACCAGAGTGTCATTGATGCCGGCGAAGAAATAATAAAGAAAGCAGAAAAAAAGACAGAAGAAATTATAGAATCATATAACAGGGGAGAACTTGAAAGAATTCCAGGAAAAACTGATGAGGAATCTAGAGAAATTAGAATATTGCAGACATTAAATGAAATAAGAACAAAGATTGGGGAAATCGTGAAAGAAAAATTCCCGAAGGAAAATCCTGTTAATCATATGATTATGTCTGGCGGTGGCGGAAATATTCTTAATATAACACAGATGGCTTCGTGTGTCGGACAGCAGGCATTATGGGGAAAGAGAATTGACTTGGGTTACAACAAAAGAACATTATCTTTTTTCAAGCAGGGAGATTTATCTCCGAAAGCAAGAGGATTCATAAAAAGTTCATTCATAAAAGGATTGCGTCCTGATGAATTTTTCTTTGGCGCGATTACAGGAAGAGACTCTCTTATGGATACTGCATTAAGAACTCCAAAATCAGGTTATCTTTACAGAAGACTGGCAAATGCACTGCAGGATTTGAGAATAGAATATGATAGAACAGTAAGAGACAGCAATAATAATATAATTCAATACAAATACGGAGATGATGGATTGGATGTTTCAAAGCTTCACCTTAACGGAGAAATAGATCCTGGAGAAGCAATAGGTATTATAACTGCACAATCTTTTGGAGAACCGTCGACTCAGATGGCTTTGAATGTATTCCATTTTGCAGGAGTACATGAAATGCAGGTTACTATGGGACTGCCAAGACTCATAGAAATTTTTGATGCACGAAAAAAACCTTCTTCACCAAAAATGGAAATTTTTCTTAAAAAAGAATATAATAATGAGAAAGATGCGAAAACTCTTGCTGAAAAAATAAAAGAAGTAACATTGAGGGAAATAGCTTCTGAAATAAATCTTAATTTCAGCAATAAAATAATTGAAATAAAAATTGATAAGAACGGATTGAGGCAGACTCATAGTTCAATAAAAACTATTGTAGAAAGACTTAATGCTCTTGGTTTTAAAGCCAAGGAAAAATCAGATTCAATAACATTAAATGCGGCTGAATTTGGTTTTAAGGACATATACCAGCTCAAAGAAAAATTGAAAAAAACAATGATCTCAGGAATCAAAGGAGTAAAACAAATCCTTATTGTCAAAAAAGAAAAAGATTTTGTG
>CAZPUY010000041.1:0-4390 GCA_964589905.1 Candidatus Woesearchaeota archaeon | reverse complement strand
ATTATAATTAACATAAAAATAATTAATAATTTTTGTGGAAAAGTTTTAATTAAATCCTTAACAATAGAAAATAATGCAATTATTGAACCTGTAAATAATCCTACTGCTATAAGTTCTCTTGGTTTAATTTTCATCTTACTAATAATTATGCGGGTGAAAGGATTCGAACCTTCGAAGGCACTAAGCCATAGGATCTTAAGTCCTACCCATTTGACCACTCTGGCACACCCGCATATGAATATTTATTAAATAAAGTATATAAAAACTTTTAGAATTTGCAGAAGCCTCTGATGAGATTCGAACTCATGACCCTTTGCTTACGAAGCAAATGCTCTAACCAACTGAGCTACAGAGGCTATTATTAATTATAGAATTATATTATTAAATTATTTCTTCTCTTCTTTTCCTACTTTTATCTTAACGCCCAATTCTTCAAGTCTTTTCATATGCGCCTGCATTACCTGTTCTGTTTGCTGAATCATCCTGATTAATTCATTTCTTTCATTAATCAAGGTGTTCAATGCTCCCTGATGAAAACCGATTTCCATTTCCTTTGAAATTTTTGGTTTCTCATCTTTCTTATTCAGCGCATCTTCTAAATTATCTTTGTTTATTTCTGCCATAATCTTTCATAGAAAAATCTATTATAAATGTTTTTATTTCACAAACAATAAACACCTGCACTTTCCTTCAAGTTCTATCTCTCCCCGATGGAAAACACACGGACAAATTATTTCTTCGTCTTTTTCTTTATTTCCTGTTACAATTCTGCATGGGCAATAATTTTCTCCTTTTTCTTTTCTATTTTTCAGAAGTCCTTTTATTATTGTTTCAGTCACTTTCTCGTCAGGGTTCAATTTTATCCCGGCTTTCTCAGCATATTCTTCTGCCTCTTTTTTTAATTTCTCTGCATCCTTCGCTTTAAACTCTTCTTTTTTCATAAGATATAAAAATGAATATACATTATAAATTTTATGAAAGAGCAGATATCAAAACTTTTGAAAAAAGTCCTTGATAAAAAAGGAATTAAATTAAGTGAAAAAGAGATTGAGCAATTGATTGAAATTCCCCATTCTTCTGAATTAGGCGATTACGCATTTCCATGCTTTTTTTTGAAAGAAAAATTAAAACAAAATCCTGTTAAAATTGCCGAGGAAATAAAAGGAAAAATTTCGTTTTCAGAAATCATAGATTCTGTTAAGTCAAATGGCCCTTACATAAACTTCTTTCTGAATAAAGAAAAAATTTCTAAAGAATTAATTAAGGAAATTATGACTAAAAAAGATAGATTCGGAAGTTCTGATATTGGGAAAGGAAAAAAAGCATTGGTTGAACATACGAGTATAAATCCGAATGCATCTCCTCACGTTGGCAGAGCGCGAAACGCGATTATCGGAGACAGCATAGTTCAAATTTTAAAATTTCTAAACTTCAAAACAGAAGTTCATTATTATGTAAATGATGTTTCAAAACAGATTGCAATGCTTGTTCTGGCAAATGCTGACAAATTAAACTTTTCCCAAATGCTGAAAAAATATATTGAGATATCAGAAAAAGTAAGCAGGTCACAAGAACTTGAAAAAAAAGTTTTTGATTTGCTTTCCAAATTTGAAAAAGGAGATAAGAAAATTACAGAGAAATTCAGGAGAATAACAAAAACCTGTGTAAATGGACAGGCAAAGATTTTTTCAGAAGTTGGAATAAAATATGATTATTTTGATTATGAATCAGATTATATTCAGCCATCAAAAAAAATTCTTTCAGAATTTAAAAAATCCAAAAAACTTTTTACCGATGATTACGGAAGATTGGTTCTGAATCAGGCAGGAACATCTGTTGAAAACAAGATGAAATCTCCTGTGCTTGTTCTTACAAGAAGCGACGGCACAGGTTTGTATCCTTTGAGGGATATCGCCTATACAATTTACAAAATGAAAAGAGCAAAGAAAGATATGATTATCCTCGGTGAAGACCAAAAATTATATTTCCAGCAATTGTCCGAAGCATTAAAACTTCTTAATTACTCCTCTCCTGAAGTTATCCATTACTCTTTTATTCTTCTGAAAGAAAACGGAAAATCAAAAAAAATGTCGACGAGAAAAGGGGATATTGTTCTTTTTGAAGATTTGTTGAAAGAAGCAGTTTCAAAAGCGCAGAATGAAATTGCAAAAAGAAAAACAAAAGGAAATTCAAAAATCGTTGCTATCAGTTCAATTAAATATTCTATCTTAAAAAATCATCCGAATAAATCAATTTTATTCGATATGGAAGAAGCACTTAATTTCGAGGGAGATACAGGTCCTTACATTCTTTATAGTTATGCTCGTGCAAGTTCAATATTGAAAAAAGCAAACAGGAAATTAAAAAAAGATTTTGACATCAACAAATTAGACAAACAGGAATTTGAACTGGTAAAAAAATTCCTTCAGTTTAATGATATTGTTCTAAATTCATATAACAGCATGAATCCTTCTGCAATCGCGAATTATTCTTATCAACTTTCCCAATTATTTAACGAATTTTATCATTCCTGTCCTGTTATTAATTCTGATAATGAAAATTTTCGTTTGCTTTTAGTTGATTCATTCAGACAGGTTTTGAAAAATTCACTTTCCCTTCTTGGTATAGAAACAATAGACGAGATGTAAACAAAACTTATTTAAACTATTTCTTCTTAATTTTACCATAGGGACTTAAATAGAAAGGAGGTGAAAATGGGAAAAAAATTTACAGCTGCATTGAATGTTGTTGCATGGCTTACCGGAGTGATTGTATCATTAGCAGTAGGTTTTGCACTTACAGGCAACGGTGCACTTAACCAGAGTATTCCTTGGTTATCTGGAATTGCTAATGGAGCAATTGTTGCTGTTGTAGGATGGATTGTCATTATAACAACATTGGTAAGTGTTGTATTGGCTTTGATGAAGCAATAAACTCTTTTTTATTTTTACTTTTTTATTTAATTTATTAATTCTGTTTTAGAAAACTTATTATTTATCTAACCTGTTTCAGTTCTTTCCACATTATTTCAAACATCTGCTCTAATGCCTGAGCAAAGAATTCTGTATTAATCCATATTCCGACATCATAATTCGGATGGAATTTCTCGTCGTCAAGAAGCATGAATATTAATTGATTTGAATCAACAATCACAAATCTTGCTTTTATCCTTCCTTCTATATCTCTTACTTCTGCAATTTTTTTAAAATCCTTGGCTATGTTAATATTACTGTTATCAACAGGTGCTGCAATTTTTATTTTCACTCCTCTTTTTTTGCATTTTTCTAATGTGGGAAGTAATGCTTCCATTTTTCTGTTAAGTCCTTCTCGTGTTGTTACAATTGTTATTGATTTTTCAGCACCCCTTACCATCATATCAAGATGATTATACAAATTCTGTCTTCCTTTCAAACTTCCCGATAAATCCGACGGTTCAACAAATTTTATTCCTTTTGTAAAAAGAGAATTTAATTCTTCCAGAACTTCATCATTTCTCAAATTTTCAAGCCTCTCTGTTCTTTCTTTCGCATATTTTAATAAATTTTTTTTCACTCTTTCAATAACTTCTTCAGGTTTTAATGCGACAAATTTAATTGGCTTTCCAAGTTTCATCATGATAAATCCCTTTTTTTCCAGACTTTCAAGAATATCATATGTTCTGCTTCTCGGAACATCAGAAATATTGCTCAATTCTCCTGCAGTGCTTGTGCCTCGGGAAAGTAATGCAGCCCATACTTTGACTTCGTAGAGATTCAAATCAAAAATTTTCCTTAACCTGCTCAAAAATTCATCTTTGACAATCATTTTTTTCTTTAGCGATTTTTCTTTTTAAAGATTGTTATGATAAAAGGGTGAATTGTTTGTTTCATTGTCCAGTAATTATTTTTTTATAATTGCAATCTTTCCTCTTTTATCTTTAATTTTAAACTCAATATTCTTTTTAAATCTTTCCTTGTCAGTTGTAACATTTTCAGAAAAAAATTCCAACTTCACCGAGTTCGTTCTTTCCATAATAAATTTTTTTTGTTTCTCTAAAATATTTTTTAATTCGTCGGAAAAAATAAAAAGTTCAATTTTATCTTCTTTTTTCAATCCAAGTTCTTTTCTGAATGCCTGCACCTGCCTCGACATTTCCCTCGCATATCCTTCTGCTTCCAGTTCAGGTGTGATTTTTGTATCAAGTTCGACAGATATTTCTTTCTCTTTACTAAATTTTAATTTTTTTACATTCAATTGGTTTTTTATTATTTCATAAAATTTTTTTCCAATAACACAATCACATTTTATTTGTGCTTCTCCAAGTGGCCATCTTAATCCAATTCCTGATTTGTCCCTCTCAGCCAAACCTTTTTCAATAAAAAGATTATTATAAATTTCGGCATTTGTTCTT
>CAZPUY010000040.1:0-4394 GCA_964589905.1 Candidatus Woesearchaeota archaeon | reverse complement strand
AAAAGTCTGGCAATTCATATTCTGCAACAATATAAAAAAAATTTTAATTTGGAAACATGGAAATTTCTGAAACAGCGAATTGATAAAGCAAAAACATGGGACCATATTGATTTGCTCGCGACAGATGTTTTCGCAGAGATTTTATTGAATAATTTTTTTTTGATGACTGAAATTAAAGAGATGGCAAATTCTAAAAATCCGTGGGAAAGAAGGCTGGCAATTGAATCAACTTACAAAATGATTAAAAAAAATAAAATTGAATTAACCCTTAGGTTGGCAGAAAAATTGGTTTATGATGAAAATACTTATGTTCAGAAAGGCGCTGGCTGGATGCTGAGAGAGGCAGGAAAAAGAGACAGGATGAATGTCAGGGAATTTATTTTAAGGCATATTGATATGAAACCAATTGCATTTTCCTATGCGACTGAAAAAATGCCTGAATTGAGAAAGATAAAAAAGGAAAAGAAAAATATCTAAAAAGAAATTAAGAATATTTATTATTTATATAATCTATTAAATCTAATGAAGGTTTTTGAGAATCAACATTAAAAAACTTTTTTGCAACAAGGTTAAAATTGTAAAAAATAATTCTGCCTTCTTTTATTCCTTTCTCAATGTTTGATGAAAGTTCTTTAAATTCTGAATATCTTTTTTCATATTCCTTACCTGCTTTTAGATAGCTAGAAAGAAAATTTTTATTTGCAATTATCCCATCCAACAAGGTAACTAATCTTACCATAAATTATTACAAGAAGATCCTATATAAAAAATTATGTGCACTCGATAAGAATATAAATTAATCCTGTTTTGAGTTTTTATGGATTTGGACAAAATTAAACAGAAAAAAACAATCAATGAACTTCTTGAATTTGGAATTATAAATTTTGACAAGCCTGCGAATTGCACAAGTTTTGATATTGTTGATTTTGTGAGAAAAAAATTGAAACTCAGAAAAACGAGTCATTTTGGAACTCTGGACCCAATGGTTACAGGAGTTTTGCCAATTGCACTGAACAGAGCTGTAAAACTTACGGGATTTTTTCTTGGAGAAGACAAAGAATATGAAGGAACAATGAGAATTCATAAAGATGTTTCTTTGGATGAAATTAAAAAAGTTATAAAAGAAAAATTTATCGGAAAAATAATTCAATTGCCCCCTGTAAAATCAAGAGTTAAAAGACAGGAACGGGAAAGAGAAATAAAAAGATTTGAACTCTTGGAAAAAGATGGGAAAAATATTTCTTTCAGAGTTGAATGCCAGGGAGGGACTTATATAAGAAAATTAATTCATGATTTAGGAGAAGAAATGAAAATTGGCGCGCATATGATAAAACTGCGAAGGATAAGAGCAGGAATTTTCAATGTAACGGGTAGTATTACAAAAGAAAATTTTGAAAAGGCTGTTGATGAATATTTTAAAGGAAATGAAAAATCATTGAAGGAAATTATTATTCCTGCAGAAATAATCTCTAAAGTTTATCCTGTTGTTTTTATTTATGAAAAAAACTTGAAGGAGATTTTTACAGGAAAACCAATCTATAAAAATGATTTAGTAAAAGATATTAAATTAGAGAAAGGAACAAATTGTTGTGTTTTTTGCAAGGATTCTTTTATCGGAATGTATGAGGTTATTAATGGAAAAGATATAATATTAAAGTCTAAATTTGTTATGCAACCTATAACATGAGACATTTCGTATATTTTTCACAAAGTGCAAGGACATCAGGGAATTTTGATGCAAACAAACTAATGGAAGCAGGAAGAATGGATATTGCAATACACAGTTTTATTCAGGGAGTTTTTCTGTCGCATGATTTCAGAAAAGATGCAAAGTTTCATTTTATTTTTTATGGAATGCCTGACCCGCCGAAACACATAGAAATACAAGTAAAAGATGAATTGGAAATAAGTAAAAAAGATATCGGGAATCTTATAAAAAAAATTTTGTATAAGTATAAGCCAGGAAAAAGGACAGAGGTTTTTCCAGGATGTTTTATTGAAAAGAAAAGTTTTCTTGGTGTTATTGAAGAATTAGAAAGTGAAGGAAAAGAAATTTTTATATTGGACAAGAGGGGAGAAGACATAAGAAAAGCGAAAATAAAAAAGGATTGTGTTTTTGTTCTCGGAGATCATGAGGGACTGCCAAAAAAAGAATCAAGAAGATTGAAACAAATTGCAACGCCTGTCTCAATTGGTGACAAAATGTATTTTGCATCGCAGACAATTGCTGTTGTAAATAATGAGTTAGATTATCGGAAACTCTAACTCAGCAAAGCCAAAAAATTGCTTTATAGTTTTTAGTTCCCAAGTGTGGTTGAATGAATGAGTCAGACTATCGGGTAATTTAATAGTCTTTGGTTTTTAGATAAATGATATATTCCACTTCATAACTTTCTATTCCCATATCATAAAGAGTTGATACTTCTGCAACCAACTCATCCGGCAATTCCCGGGAAGCTTTTGAAATTTTCATTTTACCTCCATTATAAGAAAGGGGTATCACCGAAGAGGAGGGGGATGAAAGATGATATCCGATTCCATTTATTTAATTAATCAGAATAATGCATCTTCTTATAAATCGGTTGTGAAAAATTATTAAAGAAAAGAGTTAAAGAAGATGCTTTCACAAACTTTTTAAATTAAAAAAAATTTTTTAATTAATGAAAGTCATCCTTCCCCCGGAATGGTTTCTTAACATAGATATCCTGATTGAAGCGTTCAGTTTTCTTACTGTTCTCATTTTTTCTATTCTCTGCATAAAAAATTACCACTTAAATAAAGACAAGAAATTTTTATACCTTGGAGGAGGTTTTGGACTGATAACTCTCGCGCAATTGGTTATAACAATATCAAAGATGGTCTTATTCTATAATGCTTCTTTCATAGATATGAGCGGGGAGATAGTTCTATCACAAAATCTGTTTGACTTTGTAAGTATTTTTTATACTATGGGATTTTTTATTTATAGGTTTTTAATCCTGCTTGGATTGTATGTTGTGTATAAAATTCCAAAGAAAATATTTGAAAAAGATTCCCTATTAGTTGTATATCTGATAGCAATTGTAACAATATTCAGCAAAGATATAACACATTTGTTTCATATAACTGCACTGGCTATGCTTTTATTGATAATAATGAAGTATCATGACATTTACAAAAAAAATAAATCTCTGGGGACTTTAATTCTCTTGCTGGCTTTTTCAGGAATGGCGCTAAGCAATGCGATATTCATTTTTGCAAAACTGATGAGTCCGGTTTATGTCACGGCAAGCATAATATCATTAATAAGTTATATAACTCTGCTAATTCTGATAATAAGGATTTTAGAATATGGCAAAAAGAAGCAGAATGGATATAATATCTGATATGTTAAAGATTATCAGAGGAAGAGAAGGAAAGATTAAACCAACTCATCTTATGTATAAAGCAAATCTTTCTCATAGTCAGATGAATATGTATCTTGAAGAATTAATTGACAAGGGACTTGTGGAAAAGAATCATAATGGAAAAATAAATGAGATTATTATAACAAAAAAAGGAAATGATTTTTTAACAAAATATCTCCAGATGAAAGAATTTGAGGATATTTTTGGCTTGTGAGAATTTTTCATCAAAATCTTTAAAATCTGTCCTGTTTTCTTTTATTCGGATGAAAAAAGCAGTAAGATTGTATATTCAGGGAACTGTTCAGGGAATTTTTTTCAGGCAGTTCATAAAAGAGAATGCAGAAAGAAATGATATCAGGGGATTTGTAAGAAATCTGGAAGACGGAAGAATTGAAATTTTCATTGAAGGGGACAATAAAAATATGGACAAAATGATTGAATTATGCAAGAAAGGACCAAAACATGCGAAGATAAATCATGTTGAAATAAGAGAGGAGAAAGTTCAGGATTTTAAGGAATTTAAGATTCTGCATATTTAAATGATATACACAAACAGCGATGGCGGTGCAAAAGCAAATTTCTTACAAAATTTCCATTCGCCCCTTTTCGGAGGTTTAAGATGATTTATACGAATTCCGATGGCGGTGCGAGAGGCAACCCAGGGCCAGGAGCAATTGGAATAATTGTAAGGAAAGATGAGAAGATTCTTACAAAATATTCTGCAAAGATTGGTAAATTAGTTACAAATAATGTCGCAGAGTATGAGGCGCTGATTAAGGCACTGGAACTTGCATCAAAATTCACGAATGATGAACTGACATGCTTTCTTGATTCAGAGCTTGTTGTCAACCAACTTTTAGGAAAATACAGAGTAAAAAATGAAAGGCTTCTTCCATTATTTCTTAAGGTGCAGAAACTTCAGGAAAATTTCAAGAAAATAAAATACCAGCATGTTTCACGTTGGGACAAATTTCAGCAATTAGCAGATGAATTATTAAATGATGAGTT
>CAZPUY010000039.1:3366-4601 GCA_964589905.1 Candidatus Woesearchaeota archaeon | reverse complement strand
CAATATCTGACTCCCTAATGTTATATTTAGTTTGTGTAGGTATTGCTATAGGTTCTTTCATACAAACAAATAATCTCCTAACATTAATACTTGGAATATTATCCCTATTAATTCTTGCATCTATTCCTATTTTCTTTATCATAAAAAGATTATTAAGCAAAACTCCTAAAAAAGTTTTTTATTTTGAATTACCAATTTTAATTGTAATTTATTCTTTTTTTAGTTCTATCAATATTTTTATTGGATTATCGCTTGGTGGACCAATGGGGATGACAATGTCAGATATTTTAACATTGATGGTTTATCCTATAATCTTCATAGCAATTTGGATTTTCTTACTAACAATATCTCTATATTTTTATTACAAAAATCATCCAAACTAAAAATTTATAAACCCTTTTCTCAAATAAATTATATCTTTCTAAGATATTATGTCTTAGACGGAGCTAAAAATGATTTTCATAGTAAAAGTAACAACGAACAAAGAAGAAAGAGTCGTCGAGATGATTGCCGACAGAGCAGAGAAAAAAAATTTGAATGTTTTCTCAGTTCTTCGTCCGCATGGATTAAGGGGATATATTCTTTTGGAAGCAGAGGACAGAGAATCTGCAGAAGAAGCTGCATTTGACCTGCCTTATGTAAAAGGAATTATAGGAAAAACAATAAACTACGAAGAGATAAAAAATATGATAGAACCTTCAGTGGAAACTATTTCAATAAAAGAAGGGGATATAGTGGAAATGATAGCAGAACCTTTCAAGAAAGAAAAAGCGAAAATTTTAAGAATTGACAAACAGAAAGAAGAAGTTGTAGTAAGTTTGCTCGGAGCTGTTGTTCCGCTGCCTGTTACAGTTAGAATGGATAATGTTAAAGTTATAAGAAGAGAAGAAGGAGAAGAAAATGCAAGTTAAACTTTTAGTCGACGGAGGAAACATGAAACCTGGTCCAACACTTAGCCAGAAGCTCGGTCCTATTGGAATTCCGATAAATTCTGTTATACAAAAAATCAACGAGGCAACAAAATCATTTGAAGGAATTCAGGTTCCTGTTGAATTAAATATCGAGCCGTCTACAAAAGAATTTGATGTAAAAGTTTTCTCTCCGCCTGCATCAGGATTAATAAAAAAGGAATTGGGAATTGAGAAAGGTTCTGGTGCTCAGAAAAAAATCAAAGTTGCAAATGCTTCAATCGAGCAAATAATTTCTCTTGCTCAGGCAAAAATGCAAAACCTTCT
>CAZPUY010000039.1:0-3266 GCA_964589905.1 Candidatus Woesearchaeota archaeon | reverse complement strand
ATGCTTCAATCGAGCAAATAATTTCTCTTGCTCAGGCAAAAATGCAAAACCTTCTTTGCAAAGACATTAAATCGGCAGTAAAGACAATAGTAGGTACATGCGCCAGTTTGGGAATATTGATCGAAAATAAACCTGCTACAGAGATTGAAAAAGAAATTGACGAGGGAAAATATGACAAAGAAATTAATCAGGGAAAAACAGAAACTTCTCCTGAAAAAAAGACACAACTTGATGAATACTTTTCAAAAATAACAAAGGAACAGGACAGGATATTGCAACAGGAAAAAGCTGCAAAAGAATCCTCTGAAACTAAAGCAGAAGCAGAAAAAACTCCTGCCAAGAAATAAAATAATTTATAAATTAATGATTGCTCCTTTTTTTAGGGGCTGTGGGGTAGCCTGGTAACCTTTCAGGTTTGGGACCTGACGACCCCGGTTCAAATCCGGGCAGCCCCATTCACATTAAATAAAAAATTCAACAAAAATGCCATCAAAATCAAAAAAAACAAAATCAGCAGGAAGGTTCGGAACAAGATATGGCCGGGCTGTAAGAGCAAAACTCGTCGGTGTAGAACAAAAACAAAGGAAAAAACAAAAATGCCCTTATTGTAAAAAATTAGGTGTTAAGAGATTATCGACGGGAATATGGCATTGTAAAAAATGCGGAAGAAAATTTGCATCAGATGCTTATTATCTAAAGGAAAATAAATAAAATGGTAGCTTACAAATGTTTCAAGTGTGAAAAGAAAGTATCAAGCAGCAATTTGGAAAAGAGATTTGTCTGCCCTTATTGCGGAAGCAAAATTTTCTATAAGCCGAGAAGCAAGACAAAAAAAGTTAAAGCAGAATAAACAGAATGGATGAAAAAAAAATTCAGGAAATGCAAATTTTAGAGCAAAAATTGCAAAATTCAATTCTCCAGAAACAGGCTTTTCAGATAGAACTCGCAGAAACCGAATCAGCCCTAAAAGAAATAGAAAAATCAGGCGATGAAATCTTTAAAATAATTGGGCAGTTGATGATTAAATCTGAAAAATCAAAAATACATGAAGAATTGTTAAACAAAAAGAAAATATTGGAATTAAGAATAAAATCCTTCGAAAAACAGGAAAATTTGTTAAATGAACAATCCGAAAAAATTCGGAACGAAATTTCTCAATCAATAAAAGAATAATAAAATATATAAAAAAAATTACGAAATCTTTATAAATATCCCATATCTCAATTTAACATGTTTGATAAATTTAAAAAAGTTTTTTCTGGGCAGGAAGAGGGTTCTGATGAAGATTATCTTGAAATAGACTTGGATAAAGAGGAAAAAGACAGCAAAGTTCTTGTAAAACTCTTCGCGCTTAAGAAATATGAGGATATTAATCCGATACTTAATGTTTTGAGAGAAGGATATACCATTGGCATAATTGATATAAAAACCTTAAAACAAAAAGACCCAATTGAATTAAAGAGAGCTGTTTCAAAAATAAAGAAAACAACAGAAGCTCTTGAAGGAAATATTGCAGGGTTCGGAGAAAATTTGTTGATTGTTACTCCATCTTTTGCAAAAATCCAGAGAGAAGTTTCATCTCCGGATTCAGAAGCAAAAAGTAACAAGTTTAGTTAATTCTAAAAATTTTATACAATGGTAAACTATCTTAAGTGTGATGTTTCTGAAGGGATGCTTTCTTCAGAGAAAGGTGTTGAATTTCATGATATTAATGGCAAACTAATCTCAGGATTTTTTCCTAATAAACTTATTAAAGAAAATAATCTAGAAATCCAAGTTATAAATTCTTGGAAAGACAAATCTCTTATACGCGCCAAATTCCCAGATAGTGGGGGTTATGGATTTTTTCAGGGAAGTGGCTTTTATGTAAATAATAATCTAATTTCTGAATCTGAATAATTCTAAACCTTTATAACTCTTAATTTTTCTATTTATTTATGAAACATATATTCATTCCTGCAAAAATCAGGTCAGAAGTAAATATAAAAAAAATTCAATCTTTGGAACTGCCAAAAAATCTTGCAATTGCATATTCAATACAATATAAGGATGTTGCAGAGAAAATTAAAACTATCCTTTCTAAAAATCATAAAATAACCCAATTTATTCAGATTTTGGGATGCAGCAAACCAAAATTTCAGAAAAACACACAGGCAATACTCCTAATTTCTTCAGGGAAATTCCATGCTGTTTCCCTCGCTCTTGAAAGTAATCTTTCGGTTTATATTCTTGAACATGACAAAATGAGGAAAATTTCAGAAAAAGAAATCAACTTTTTCAAAAAAAAGAGACTTGCTTCTTATGTAAAATTCCTTAATTCAGAAAAAATTGGTATATTAGTTTCAACAAAACCCGGACAGGAAAACCTGAAAAAAGCAATTGCTCTGAAAAACAAACTGAAAAATAAGACTTCCTATTTATTTATTGGAAATGAGATAAATGCAATGGAATTTGAAAATTTTCCTGAAATTGAATCATGGATTAATACTGCCTGTCCAAGACTGGATTTTGATAGTTCTGTGATTAATATTGGAGATTTAGAAAAATCTTAAACTTTCGCCAGTCCAAAAACAGTCTTTAATGCTACTATAATTGTTGCAGGAACAAACAAGGCTAAAAGAGAAGCAAATATTGATGAAGCAGTATCTCCTGCACCTATTCCAATCAATGAACTAATGACACTCTCCATTCCGAACTTGCTCACTAAAACAATAATTGCTCCTGTTAACAAGAATGTCTGTGAATCTTTTCCTGTTGTATTTATTGAAAATCCAATAACTATCCCTAATATTACTAATATAAAATAGATAAAACTGCTGTATTTTGTTAAAGAAGAAATTGGTATCAACATAGTTAACAACCCAATTACTACAGCAAGAATTACTCCAATTAAAAAAGCCCATGCTCCTATAGAATTCTCAGTAGATTTCATCACCATTATGCAAACCTCCTTGGTTTGTATCTGTGCTGAACTTGTTCAGTCATCATTTTCACACGTCATAAAAATATATAAATCTTCCTGAAACCCCTAAAAATAATCTATATTTTACAAAACAAGAAAATTTATAAACCATCTTAACTGCGGAATGATTACAGAAAATGAAGTCAAAAACATATAGTTTGTTCGCATTAAGCATTTTAACAGTTTTAGTTCTGGCAAGTTTTGCTAGTGCTGCTATTACTTTTTCAAATGTTCCTACAGAATTATCTATAATTTCAGGAGATCATACTTATGATATATCTGTTAGTGATACAGAAATAGTAGC